>NZ_JAFCXL010000015.1:0-141864 GCF_049898325.1 Massilia sp. DWR3-1-1
TGGCGCGATGCGCAGCGGGGACACGCGCTGCGCGCGCGGGCGATCTGGTCGATCAGCGCGGCGATGCGCTCGCCGTTGACGAGCGCCGACATAAAGCAGCAGACGGCCAGCCTCTGGTGCGTATTAAAGGCGCGCAGCCGGGAGAACAGACGGGTGAAATTCGGACGGACCTGCTTGCCTTGTGCCACGCTGCTCTCCCATCACGTTGGTGGAGCAGGTTTGACCTCAGCAATTCAAATCGGTTCGGGGTCGACCCACAGCAAACGGTGAAAGCGCCATAAAAAAGGCGCTTTCACCGTTAGCTGTTGAGTTTCTTTCGAGCTCAACCGCCGAAGTGACCGAGCGCCGCTGCGAGGAAGCGCTCGGCGTTGCCGATGCGGCGCAGGTCGATGGCCCAGCACCAGCCCAGGTAATTGTCCAGAAAGCGCGTGGCCACGCCGTTGAAGTGATGGAGCCACCGTTTAAAGCGGCTGTGATAAGCGTTGACGTTTTGAATGTGAATGGCTTCACGTACACGAACGCCCTGGCGCAGGTTGATGCTTTGATGGTCGATGCCCGCCTCGCGCGCGAATTTTTTATAGGCCGCATTGGCGTCGCTCACGAGCAGCACATCGCGCTGTAACTTCGGTAGCAGGTGGGTGTGCAAGGCGTCGGCCTTGAGGGCGCCGCGCCCGGCAATAAAATCGATGGTGGCGCCGCCCCGGTCGCGCGCCACCACGATGTTGACCAGTTGCCTGGATATGCCCCGTTTCGACGCGACGCCGCCGCGCTTGCGGGGCGCTCTGCCCAACGGTGTATTTTCCTGCTGACTTTCCTGCCCGCTTTCCTGATCCTTTTTCGGCCCCTTGTCCTGATCAGTTTCCTGCTTATTACTCTGCTGCTTGCTCTGCTTCTTACCCTGCCGGTTCCCCTTCTCCGATTCGAGCAAAAACGTCTTGTCGGCCTCGGTGATGCCTTGCAGTGTGGCGGGTCGGTCGAACTTGACCCAGTGCAGGAAGCGGTGGCGCCATCTAAAACTGGTATTGGCGTGCACCTGCACTTTCTCGGCGGCGCTTTTGACGGTGCAGGCCGGGTCGCGCAGGCAATCGCAATACGCGAGCCACTTGCCCTTGAGGCGCAGGCGCGCCAGTGGCGTGCCCGTTAAACCCTTAAAAGTTTTTCCACAGGCGCTGCAGCGATAGCGCTGCAGGCCGTTGGCGAAGCCGTGGCGGCCGAACTGGCGCGATGCGCAGCGGGGACACGCGCTGCGCGCGCGGGCGATCTGGTCGATCAGCGCGGCGATGCGCTCGCCGTTGACGAGCGCCGACATAAAGCAGCAGACGGCCAGCCTCTGGTGCGTATTAAAGGCGCGCAGCCGGGAGAACAGACGGGTGAAATTCGGACGGACCTGCTTGCCTTGTGCCACGCTGCTCTCCCATCACGTTGGTGGAGCAGGTTTGACCTCAGCAATTCAAATCGGTTCGGGGTCGACCCACAGCAAACGGTGAAAGCGCCATAAAAAACGGCACCGGGCTCTCTGCCGGGTGCCGTTGATATCTGCATGACGAGGCAGTCACGCGTCGTCGTCCTGGTGGCTTGCTGCTGTACCGTGGGGGCAAGGGCATCAGCCTCGTAAAAGTCGGCAAGCGATGCCGTCAAGTCGCATTCTGGCCGTAGCGATCAGCGCATGTCCGCGTACCAGAATCGCTTGCTAGCGGATCCGCGACAGCAGCCGCGGATCGACGACGATATTGCGCGCCGGATGCGGGTGGTCTTCCTTGAAGACATTGGCCTGGCACCATTGGCCGACCGATTCGGCGTTCACCTTTAACACCTTGGGGCGCACGCTCCACGATACTTGCAGGGGCGAGCCCTTCTCGTTGTAGGTCGGCCCGGTGGTGGAGCCGGCATAACGGATCGGCGTTCCCGTGTTTTTGGGGATATGCAGCGCCTGCGCGTAGCCGCCCACATCGCCTGTTTTGACGTAGGCCTTGAAGTCGGCCGCCCGGGCATCGTTGACCAGCACGAACACCTGGGCCTCCACGCGCAACTGTGGGTTGCTGTCCGATTCGCTCAGACAGGCGCCCAGGGTGGGGCCGGGCACCACATCTGCCGAACTGTGCACATAGTGCAGTTCGATGGTGTCGCCTGCCTGCAAACCGCCGTGTTCACCCTTGCACACGTCATCGGCGAGCGGCCGGGCCTCGGCCGTGGTGAGCGGCCTGGCGTAACGAAAGCCCGCTTGCGCCTCGTGGCCGTCCGCATCGTGGCCGCCTGCCGCATGGCCGCCTGCCTCGGCGGGCGCAGTGAATTCGCCGCCCTTGTGCTCGGCGTTCTTGTGGAGGTGGATATTACACAGATTCATTTCCTGGTAAGCCGGCGCAAAGGCAAACACCCGCTTGTTCAAGCCGGCCTTCGACGCCAGGTCGCGCGGTGCTTGCGGGCCGAAACCCTTGCCCTCTGTATTCTTGCTCAGTGTGGCGTTCTGGACAGCGAGCGCATGCGCGCCGTTCACGGGCGGGTCGTTCGCCAGCGCATGCCCGCTGACAAGGGCGGTCGCCGCCAGCCATGCCAATTTATGGTTCTTCATCGAGCATCTCTCGCTGTTATGGATGCACCGAGGGTAACTGAATGTTGCCCCGCGCACAGATTCCAAACGAGCTAGTGCGTGACTAGACGGTCAGCCGCTGCGATGGGTGTCTTGGCGGATGTCGCCCGGATTGCTGCGAAAAATCATTGATCGGAGTCGTTCGTGCAATGACGGTGCTGGTGCCACGTGGTCTTTCTGCCTGGGGCGGCGCTATCGACCATCCGGGGGGGAAACGGACGCGGCCGAGCTGCTGCTATGTGCCAGACCTGTTCCCCGGCCTTAGTCGGATTGCATTGGCAAACGAAAATGCCATTACCAACCGGCCGATTCCCATCTTCAGTAGACGAAAAGTTGATAGTTGAATAGTCTTCGAATCGGACAATAAAAAACGGCGCCCTCAGGCGCCGTTTTTGGTGAGTTGACTAAAGGATTACTCCTCGTCACCCTGGTGAATCGCAGCAGCATTGCTGTCTTCCATCGCCTGCAACTCCGAAGCCATATTGGCCTTCTCTTGTTGCAGCAACGCAGCGCGCTCTTCCACTTCCCACGCTTCTTTCTCTTTCTTGGCGCGGTGGAATGCCAGACCGGTACCGCCAGGAATCAGACGACCGACGATGACGTTCTCTTTCAGACCGCGCAGACCATCGCGCTTGCCCATGATCGCAGCTTCGGTCAGGACACGCGTGGTCTCCTGGAACGATGCAGCCGAGATAAACGAGTCGGTCGACAGCGAGGCCTTGGTAATACCCAGCAACACGTTTTCATACGTTGCAGGGATCTTGCCGGCAGCAGTGACGCGGTCGTTTTCGTCCAGCAGTTCCGAACGCTCGACCTGTTCGCCGACGATGTAATTCGCATCGCCCGCTTCCACGATCTGCACGCGGCGCAGCATCTGACGCACGATCACTTCGATGTGCTTGTCGTTGATCTTCACGCCTTGCAGACGGTACACGTCCTGCACTTCGTCGACGATGTAACGGGCCAGCGCTTCGATACCCAGCAAACGCAGGATGTCCTGTGGATCGGCCGGGCCGTCCACGATCATCTCGCCCTTGTTGACCACTTGACCATCGTGGACCAGCACTTGCTTGTCCTTGGTGATCAGGAACTCGTGCTTGTTGCCGTCCATGTCCGTGATTTCCAGACGTTGCTTGCCCTTGGTCTCTTTACCGAAGGCGACGGTACCCGTGACTTCGGCCAGCATGCCGGCGTCTTTCGGCGAACGCGCTTCGAACAGCTCGGCAACCCGTGGCAGACCACCGGTAATGTCGCGCGTTTTTTGCGATTCGGTTGGGATACGTGCCAGCACTTCGCCGACCGATACCGACTGACCATCTTTGACCATGATCAGCGCGCCGACCTGGAAGCCGATCGCCACACTGTGTTCCGTGCCGGCGATCTTGACTTCTTCGTTCTGCTCGTTGAGCAGTTTGACCTGTGGACGCAGGGTCTTGGTCAGGCTACCGCGACGTTTCGCATCGATCGCGACCAGGGTCGACAGACCGGTGACTTCGTCGACCTGGCGAGCAACGGTGACGCCCTCTTCCACGTTCTCGAAGCGCACGGTACCGGCGTACTCGGTAATGATCGGACGGGTCAGCGGATCCCAGGTTGCCAGCGCCGTGCCGGCCTTGATGACCAGGCCATCGCGGACGATCAGGGTGGCGCCGTACGGCACCTTGTGACGCTCACGCTCACGGCCATGGTCGTCCGTGATCAGCACTTCGCCGGAACGGGAAATGACGATCTGCGAACCCTTGCCATTGGTAACGTAACGCATGGTCGCGGTGAAACGGATGGTACCGTTCGACTTCGCTTCCACCGACGATGCCACTGCCGCACGCGATGCCGCACCACCAATGTGGAACGTACGCATGGTCAGCTGGGTACCCGGCTCACCAATCGACTGCGCTGCCACCACACCGACGGCTTCGCCAGTGTTGACCAGCATGCCGCGGCCCAGGTCGCGGCCATAGCACTTGGCGCACAGGCCGAAGCGCGTGTCGCAAGTGAGTGGCGTGCGAACCTTGACTTCGTCGATCGACAGGCGTTCGACTTCTTCGACCATGTCTTCGTCGAGCAGGGTGCCCGCTTCGTACAGCGTTTCCTGGGTTTCAGGATTGACGATGTCATGCACGTTGACACGGCCGAGGATACGGTCGCGCAGCGCTTCGATAACTTCACCACCTTCGACCAGCGCCTTCATGACGGTGCCGTTGCTGGTGCCGCAATCATCTTCGATGACCACGAGATCCTGCGTCACGTCGACCAGACGACGGGTCAGGTAACCCGAGTTAGCCGTCTTCAGCGCGGTATCGGCCAGACCCTTACGGGCGCCGTGCGTCGAGATGAAGTACTGCAACACGTTCAGACCTTCGCGGAAGTTCGCGGTGATCGGCGTTTCGATAATCGAACCGTCAGGCTTGGCCATCAGACCCCGCATACCGGCCAACTGGCGAATCTGGGCGGCAGAACCACGCGCACCCGAGTCGGCCATCATATAAATGGCGTTGAACGATTCCTGGGTCGACTTGGTACCGTCGCGGCGGATCACGTCTTCCACTTTGAGCTGGTCCATCATGGCCTTGCCCACTTCATCGGAGGTCTTGCCCCAGATGTCGACAACCTTGTTGTAACGCTCGCCGGAAGTGACCAGGCCGGACGAATACTGCTGTTCGATCTGTTTGACTTCCTGTTCGGCGGCAGCGATCAAGGTGGCCTTTTGTGGCGGCACCAGCATGTCGTCCACGGCAATCGAGATACCAGCGCGCGTTGCCAGGCGGAAGCCCGACTGCATCAACTTGTCGGCGAACACGACGGTTGCACGCAGACCGCACTTGCGGAAGGACGTGTTGATCAGCTTGGAAATTTCTTTCTTTTTCAGGGCGCGGTTGAGCACGCTGAAAGGCAGACCCTTCGGCAGAATTTCCGACAGGATCGCGCGGCCGACGGTGGTTTCGTAACGCGTGACGGTGCGCACGAATTCTTCGGTCTCGAGATCTTTCGGGTTTTCCACGATCCGCACGGTGATGCGGGTGGTCAGCTCGACTTCCTTGTTGTCGTAGGCGCGGATCACTTCCGACACGTCCGTGAACAACATGCCTTCGTTCTTGGCATTGATTGCTTCGCGGGTGGCGTAGTACAGACCCAGCACGATATCCTGCGACGGCACGATCGACGGCTCGCCGTTCGACGGGAACAGGATGTTGTTCGACGCCAGCATCAGCGTGCGCGCTTCCATCTGTGCTTCGATCGACAGGGGGACGTGGACCGCCATCTGGTCACCGTCGAAGTCGGCATTGAAGGCCGCGCAAACGAGTGGGTGCAGCTGGATGGCCTTGCCTTCAATCAGGACCGGCTCAAACGCCTGAATACCAAGGCGGTGCAGCGTAGGCGCACGGTTGAGCATGATCGGGTGTTCACGGATCACGTCTTCCAGGATGTCCCAGACGACCGGCTCTTGAATCTCGACCAGCTTTTTGGCGGCCTTGATCGTCGTCGCCAGGCCCATCAGTTCGAGCTTGTTGAAGATGAATGGCTTGAACAGTTCCAGCGCCATCAGTTTCGGCAGACCGCACTGGTGCAGTTTGAGCTGAGGACCGACGACGATGACGGAACGACCCGAGTAATCGACGCGCTTACCGAGCAAGTTCTGACGGAAACGGCCGCCTTTACCCTTGATCATTTCAGCGAGCGACTTAAGCGGACGCTTGTTGGCGCCGGTCATCGCTTTACCGCGACGGCCGTTGTCCAGCAGCGAATCGACCGCTTCTTGCAACATCCGCTTTTCGTTACGCGTGATGATTTCCGGAGCGCGCAGCTCCATCAGGCGTTTCAGGCGATTGTTACGGTTGATGACGCGGCGATACAGGTCGTTCAGGTCGGAGGTCGCAAAGCGGCCGCCGTCCAGCGGGACCAGTGGGCGCAGTTCCGGCGGCAAGACCGGCAGCACTTCCATGATCATCCAGTCCGGCTTGATGCCCGAACGCTGGAATGCCTCGAGCACTTTCAGGCGCTTGGCGTATTTCTTGATTTTTGCTTCCGACTTCGACTCTTTGAGCTCCACGCGCAGGGCTTCGGCATCGCGGTGGATGTCGATCGAGCGCAGCAGTTCACGGATGCCTTCGGCGCCCATGAATGCGGTGAAGTCGTCGCCGTACTCTTCGTACTTGGCGGCGTAGTCGTCTTCCGACATGATCTGGCACTTTTTCAGTGGCGTCATGCCAGGATCGGTGACCACGTACGCTTCGAAGTACAGCACGCGTTCGATGTCCCGCAGCGTCATGTCCAGGACCATGCCCAGGCGCGACGGCAGCGACTTCAGAAACCAGATGTGCGCGGTTGGCGACGCCAGTTCGATGTGACCCATGCGCTCACGACGCACCTTGGCCAGCGTGACTTCAACGCCGCACTTTTCGCAGATCACGCCGCGGTGCTTGAGGCGCTTGTATTTGCCGCACAGGCACTCGTAATCCTTGATCGGGCCAAAGATCTTGGCGCAGAACAAGCCGTCGCGCTCAGGTTTGAAGGTGCGGTAATTGATGGTTTCCGGCTTTTTGACTTCGCCGTAGGACCACGAACGGATTTTTTCAGGCGACGCCAGGCCAATCTTGATGGCGTCGAAGGTTTCATTCGTTTGAACTTGCTTGAATAGATCGAGCAGTGCTTTCATGTATCACTCCAGAGGTGATTAAACTTCTAATGCATTTCAACGTCGACAGCAACTTGGGACGGGCACCCTGCGGCGCCCGCCGCGGCCGTCTTAGTTGCGCTCGAGGTCGATGTCGATACCCAGCGAGCGGATTTCTTTCACCAGCACGTTGAACGATTCCGGCATACCGGCTTCGATCACGTGATCGCCCTTGACCAGGTTCTCGTACACCTTGGTGCGGCCGTTCACGTCGTCCGACTTCACAGTCAGCATTTCCTGCAGGACATACGATGCGCCGTATGCCTCGAGTGCCCACACCTCCATCTCACCGAAGCGCTGGCCGCCGAACTGGGCTTTACCGCCCAGTGGCTGCTGCGTCACGAGCGAGTACGGACCGGTGGAACGGGCGTGCATCTTGTCGTCGACCAGGTGATGCAGCTTGAGCATGTGCATGTAGCCAACGGTGACCTTGCGCTCGAATGCTTCGCCGGTGCGGCCGTCATACATCGTCACCTGGTTCTTCGATGGCGTCATGCCCAGCTTGGCGGCGATGGCGTCAGGGTAAGCCAGGTCGAGCATGCGGTGAATCTCGGACTCGTGCGCGCCGTCGAACACAGGCGTTGCAAATGGCACGCCGTTCTTCAGGTTGCCCGCCAGCGACATGATTTCGTCGTCGCTGAAGCTGTCCAGATCTTCCGTCTTGCCCGTCTCGTTGTAGATGGTATTGAGGAACTTGCGCACCTCGATGACCTTCTGCTGCGATTTGAGCATCTCGCCGATGCGCAGGCCCAGGCCCTTGGCAGCCCAGCCCAAGTGGGTTTCCAGGATCTGACCGACGTTCATCCGCGATGGCACGCCCAGCGGGTTGAGCACCACGTCAGCGGGGGTACCGTCGGCCATGAATGGCATGTCTTCAACAGGAACAATGCGTGACACCACACCTTTGTTACCGTGACGACCTGCCATCTTGTCGCCCGACTGCAGGCGGCGCTTGACGGCCAGGTAGACCTTGACCATCTTCTGCACGCCAGGTTGCAGTTCATCGCCTTGCGTCAATTTCTTGCGCTTTTCTTCGAAGGCCAGATCGAACTGGTGACGCTTCTCGGCGATCGATTCCTTGATCGCTTCGAGGGCGGTGGCAGCGTCGTCTTCGCTAGGACGGATGTCGAACCAGTGGTATTTGTCCAGATCGTCGAGGTATTCCTTGTCGATCTTGGCACCCTTGGCCAGCTTTTTCGGGCCGCCATTGACGACTTTACCGATCAGCATTTTTTCCAGACGCTGGAAGGCATCGCCTTCGACGATACGCATCTGGTCGTTCAGGTCCAGGCGGAAGCGCTTGAGCTCATCATCGATGATCTGCTGGGCGCGCTTGTCGCGGACGATGCCTTCGCGGGTGAACACTTGCACATCGATGACGGTGCCGATCATGCCCGATGGCACGCGCAGCGAAGTGTCCTTGACGTCCGATGCCTTCTCGCCAAAGATGGCGCGCAGCAGCTTTTCCTCAGGGGTCAGCTGGGTCTCGCCTTTTGGCGTGACTTTACCGACCAGGGTGTCGCCCGCTTGCACTTCAGCACCGATGTAGACGATGCCCGATTCATCCAGACGCGCCAGCTGATTTTCCGCCAGGTTCGAGATGTCGCGGGTGATTTCTTCCGCGCCCAGCTTGGTGTCACGTGCGACCACCGACAACTCTTCGATGTGAATCGAGGTGTAGCGGTCGTCCTTGACGACGTTTTCCGAGATCAGGATCGAATCTTCGAAGTTCAGACCATTCCATGGCATAAACGCCACGAGCATGTTCTGACCCAGGGCCAGTTCGCCCAGGTCGGTCGAGGCGCCGTCAGCGATGACGTCGCGCTTGGCCACGCGATCGCCCACTTGCACGATCGGACGCTGGTTGATGTTGGTGTTCTGGTTCGAACGGGTGTACTTGATCAGGTTGTAGATATCGACACCGACTTCGCCCGCTTGCGCTTCGTCGTCGTTGACGCGAATGACCACGCGGCCTGCATCGATGTAATCGACGACACCGCCACGCAAGGCTTGCACGGTGGTGCCCGAGTCGACGGCCACGGTGCGTTCGATACCGGTACCGACAAACGCCTTTTCAGGGCGCAGGCAAGGAACGGCCTGGCGCTGCATGTTGGCACCCATCAATGCGCGGTTCGCATCATCGTGTTCGAGGAACGGGATCAGGGAGGCGGCGACCGAGACGATCTGGCCAGGCGCGACGTCCATGTACTGGATGCGCTCTGGCGAGACGAGAATCGTTTCACCGGCTTCACGGGCCGACACCAGTTCATCGGAGAGCGTGCCCTCGGAGGAAATCGTGGCATTGGCCTGGGCGATGATGTAACGGCCCTCTTCGATGGCCGACAGGTAATCGATCTTGTCGGTGACCATGCTGTTCTCGACCTTGCGGTACGGCGTTTCCAGGAAGCCGTATTCGTTCAGACGGGCAAACAGTGCCAGCGAGTTGATCAGACCAATGTTCGGTCCCTCAGGCGTTTCGATCGGGCACACGCGGCCGTAGTGGGTCGGGTGCACGTCGCGCACTTCGAAGCCGGCGCGCTCGCGGGTCAAACCGCCAGGGCCCAGCGCCGAAACACGGCGTTTGTGGGTGATTTCCGACAGCGGATTGGTCTGATCCATAAACTGCGACAGCTGCGAGGAGCCGAAGAATTCGCGGATCGCGGCCGAAATCGGCTTGCTGTTGATCAGGTCGTGCGGCATCAGGTTGTCCGCTTCGGCCTGGCCGAGGCGTTCCTTGACGGCGCGCTCAACGCGCACCAGGCCGGCGCGGAATTGGTTCTCCGCCAGCTCGCCCACGCAACGCACGCGACGGTTACCCAGGTGATCGATATCGTCGACTTCGCCGCGGCCATTGCGCAGTTCCACCAAGATCTTGATCACGGCCAGGACGTCGTCGTTCGACAAGGTCATCGCGCCCGTCAGTTCGTCACGGCCGATACGGCGGTTGAACTTCATGCGGCCCACGGCCGACAGGTCGTAGCGTTCTGGGCTGTAGAACAGGCCGTTGAACAGCGCTTCGACGGAGTCTTCCGTTGGTGGCTCGCCAGGACGCATCATGCGATAGATGGCGACCTTGGCGGCCATCTGGTCGGCGGTGTCGTCGATGCGCAGGGTTTGCGAGATGTAGCCACCCTGGTCGAGATCGTTGGTGTACAGGGTCTGGATGTCGCTGATGTCAGCGTCCCGCAGTTTGCCCAGCACTTCTTCGGTCAGCTCATCGTTGGCGGACGCTACGATCTCGCCGGTCTCCGGATCGACGATGTTTTTCGCCAGCACGCGGCCGAGCAGGTAGTCTTCAGGCACGGAGATGTGCTTGATGCCAGCCGCTTCGATATCGCGCACGTGCTTGCTGTTGATACGCTTGTCCTTCAGGACGAGCGCCTTGCCTTCTTTGTCGACGATGTCGAAACGGGCCACTTCGCCGCGCAGGCGCTCGGCGACGAATTCCATTTCCGCGCCTTCCGAGCGCAGCTTGAAATTGTCGAAGACGAAGAAATTGGCCAGGATCTGCTCGTGCGACATGCCGATTGCTTTGAGCAGGATCGTCACGGGCATTTTGCGGCGGCGGTCGACGCGGAAGAACAGGATGTCTTTCGGGTCAAACTCGAAGTCCAGCCACGAGCCACGGTAAGGGATGATACGCGCCGAGAACAGCAGTTTGCCCGACGAGTGGGTCTTGCCGCGGTCGTGTTCAAAGAACACACCAGGCGAACGGTGCAACTGAGACACGATAACGCGCTCGGTGCCGTTGATGACGAACGAACCGGTGGTCGTCATGAGCGGCAATTCGCCCATGTAAACTTCCTGTTCCTTCATTTCCTTGACGACCGGTTTGGTCGGCGATTCCTTGTCCAGGATCACCAGGCGCACTTTCGCACGCAAGGGCGACGCGAACGTCAGACCACGCTGTTGGCATTCCTTGACGTCAAAGGCAGGATCGCCCAGGACATACGACAGGAACTCGAGACGCGCAAAACCATTGTGCGACACGATCGGGAAAATCGAGGTGAAAGCCGACTGCAGGCCATCATTCTTGCGGGTCGACGGGATGGTGTCGGCTTGCAAGAAGTTCTCGTAGGATTCAAGCTGGGTAGCCAGAAGGAAGGGAACGTTGTGAACGTTGGCGCGCTTCGCGAATGATTTGCGAATGCGTTTCTTCTCAGTAAATGAGTAGTGCATGGACACTCCGTGAGTGACTAAAGGATGAGAATTCAGGATTTTCCAGCGGCGCGGGGCGTTGGAAAGGCCTCAAGTCTCGAACTTTCGTCAGATGAAAAGAAGGTAGATCATTGCTGGCACATGCCGGACTGCCCGCGGGCGGCCCAAAAACGTGCTGTTTACTTATGAAACAGGGACGACAAAAGAGCCAAAGCCCGTTTTCCCCTCTCTCGAGGGGAATCCGCTAGCTTTGACTCCGGCGCTACCAAGCGCCCAGTACGACAGTTTACACCAATTACTTGATTTCGGCTTTGGCGCCTGCATCTTCCAGCTTTTTCTTGCCGGCTTCTGCGTCTGCTTTCGAAATTGCTTCTTTGACCGTCTTCGGTGCGCCGTCGACCAGATCTTTGGCTTCTTTCAAGCCCAGACCGGTGATTTCGCGGACAGCTTTAATGACGCTGACTTTGTTCGCGCCGAAATCCGACAGGATCAGGTTGAATTCGGTCTGCTCTTCGACTGCTGCTGCAGCGGCGCCGCCGGCTGCTGGAGCCGACATTGCTGCGGCGGAGACGCCGAATTTTTCTTCGAAAGCTTTGACCAGTTCGTTCAGGTCCATTACGGACATTTCGCTCACTGCTGCCAGGATGTCGTCTTTGCTGATTGCCATTTGAAACTCCTAATTGTTTTGAATAGATTGATTACTTGAGAAAAAAGACAGCAACTGCTTATGCAGCTGCCGGGGCTTCTTCCACTGCTGCTTCTTCTGCAGGAGCGGCGCCTTCGCCTTTTTTCGCTGCCAGGGCAGCCAGACCACGTGCAAAGCCCGACACCGGAGCCAGCATTACGCCCAACAACTGCGCAATGAGAACTTCACGGCTAGGAATGCTTGCCAGCGCGGTAACAGCGTCTTTATCGAGCGCTTTACCGGCATAGTTACCCGCTTTGATGACCAGCTTGTCATTGCCTTTGGCAAATTCAGCGATCACCTTCGCAGCTGCGACGGCATCTTCCGAGATCGAGTAGATCAACGGACCAACCATTGCATCGGCGAGCGAGGCAAACTGCGTACCCTCAACGGATTTGCGAGCCAGCGTGTTCTTCAGAACACGCAGGTACACACCCTGGGCACGCGCTTTGGCACGAAGTTGCGTCAAGTGACCAACCTGGATGCCACGATATTCGGCCACGACGATCGTTTGCGCAGATGCTACTTTTGCGGAAACTTCAGCGACGACGGCCTTTTTGTCATTCAGATTGAGACCCACGGTCAACCTCCTTAAATGATGCGCGGCAAATGCCTTGCATCGGTTCGAACACGGCGTCCGAAGTTAAGAAGACCAAAGAGTAAATGAATTCACGCAGCGGACTACTAAACTTGCTCGGGTGCACCATCTGCGTTGGGTCAGCTCTTTTAACCTCCACCTGACTGCGGCTTCGGCCCAACGGTCTTTGATTGTCTGGCCGGCAGAGCAGGCTCCACCGACCATCCCAAAGATATGCCCACGGCTTGCGCCACGGGACTTGATTCTTTACAGCGCGGCAATTACGCCGACAGCGAACCCTGGTCGACGCGAACGCCGGCGCCCATCGTCGACGACAGTGCGACCTTGCGCAGGTACACGCCTTTCGAGGTCGCTGGCTTGGCTTTGTTCAGCGCTTCGATCAGGGCAACCAGGTTGCTCTTCAGATCGGCATCGCTGAACGACTTGCGGCCAATGGTGGCGTGGATGATACCGGCTTTGTCGGTACGGTACTGGACCTGACCGGCTTTGGCGTTTTTCACCGCGGTGGCGACGTCAGGGGTGACGGTGCCGACCTTCGGGTTAGGCATCAGGCCGCGTGGGCCCAGGATCTGACCGAGGGTACCGACGATACGCATGGTGTCTGGCGAGGCGATGACGATGTCGAAAGGCATGTTACCAGCCTTGACCATCTCGGCCAGATCTTCCATACCGACGATGTCGGCGCCGGCCGCTTTGGCCTGCTCGGCTTTTTCGCCGGTGGCGAAGACAGCCACGCGCACGGTCTTGCCGGTGCCAGCTGGCAGCACGACGGAACCGCGGACGACCTGGTCCGATTTCTTCGGATCCACACCGAGCTGCACCGAGACGTCGATCGACTCGTTGAACTTGGCGGTGGCGAATTCCTTGATCAGGGAAACGGCATTGTCAAAGGCGTACGACTTGTTACGGTCGACTTTGGCTTTGATTGCTTTAACGCGCTTGGAAATTTTAGCCATGATTAGATGCCCTCTACCGTGATACCCATCGAACGGGCCGAACCGGCGATGATGCGCACTGCGGCATCCATGTCGGCGGCGGTCAGATCGGGCTGTTTCGTTTTTGCGATTTCTTCAGCTTGGGCGCGGGTCAGCGAACCGACTTTGTCGGTATGTGGCTTCGGCGAACCTTTGGTGATGCCGGCGGCTTTCTTGATCAGATAGGTCGCAGGAGGCGTCTTCATGACGAACGTGAACGACTTGTCGGCGAACGCAGTGATCACGACGGGGATTGGCATGCCTGGCTCGACACCCTGGGTCTGGGCGTTGAACGCCTTGCAGAATTCCATGATGTTCAGACCGCGCTGACCCAGTGCTGGGCCAATCGGTGGGGATGGGTTTGCTTTACCAGCTGGCACTTGCAGCTTGATAAAACCAATGATTTTCTTTGCCATGATGGCTCCTATCAGTATGAGTAGTAGCGCCCCGCCGGACAATCATTGGCAGGGCTCCTCTGTACCAGCTTTTGCGGACCTTGCGGTCCGCACCGTGCCGGCTGAAACGGTCGTAATTGGTCGGTCTTAGACCTTCTCGACCTGGCCGAACTCGAGTTCGACCGGGGTGGCACGCCCGAAAATGGTGACCGAGACACGCACCTTGGATTTCTCGTAATTGACTTCTTCGACATTGCCGTTGAAATCGGTGAACGGACCATCCTTGATACGCACTTGCTCGCCCACTTCGTAGAGCACCTTCGGCCGCGGCTTCTCGACACCCTCTTGCATCTGCTGCATGATCTTGTCGATCTCGCGGGCAGGAATCGGGGTCGGCTTGTTCGACTTGCCGCCGATGAAACCGGTGACCTTGCTGGTGTTTTTCACCAGGTGCCAGGTTTCGTCCGTCATTTCCATTTCGACCAGCACGTAGCCGGGGAAGAAGCGACGCTCGCTGACGGATTTGACACCGTTTTTGACTTCGACGACTTCTTCGACCGGCACCAGGATCTGGCCGAACTGGTCTTGCATGCCAGCGCGCTCGACGCGCTCGGTCAGGGCGCGCATGACGCTCTTTTCCATGCCGGAGTACGCGTGGACGACATACCAACGCTTGTTGTTGACTGGAACGCTCAGCGGTGCAGCTGCCTCCTGTGCCGACTCGCCCTCGGGGAGGCCGCTCACATCATCTTGCACATTTTCGCTCATTATTGTTTCCAACCCAGGATCACGTCGTACAACAGAAATTCCAAAATCTTATCCGTGCCCCACAGGAACATCGCCATCACCAGCACAAAGGCAAACACGATGCCGGTGATTTGCATGGCTTCCTTGCGGGTCGGCCACACTACTTTTTTCGTCTCGCGAACGGCTTCCTTGGCAAAATTCAGGAAATCGCGGCCGGTTGTCGAAGCCCACAAAAGCGCTATCGCAACGACCAAACCAGCCACGAGTGCGGCAGCGCACATCAAAGCTGGTTTATTTTGGCCCTTCAGGTAAAAGAACCCGACGACGCCTGCAATCATGGCAACTACTGCCAGCGCTACCTTGAACTTGTCGTTCGACGTGCTGACGGTTTGCACGGATTGATTAGACATTTTTAACTTTCGGTGCCTGGCACCAGATCGGTGGCAGGGACGGAGGGCATCGAACCCCCAACCTTCGGTTTTGGAGACCGACGCTCTGCCAATTGAGCTACGTCCCTACGGTAAAGCTACAGTGGAATCTGCGATTGTACCATCACGCGAACGTGCTGGCAAATCACCGACTTCCCTTTCGACCGGCCAATGCCGACCGAAAAGGTACCGGGCGTGCGCCCGGTACCGATTCTTGCGAATTACTTGCTGGCTTCGCTCAGAATTTTTGCAACGACGCCGGCGCCGACGGTACGACCGCCTTCACGGATAGCGAAGCGCAGGCCTTCTTCCATGGCGATCGGGTTGATCAGCTTGACGGTGATCGACACGTTATCGCCTGGCATGACCATTTCTTTGTCCGCTGGCAACTCGATCGAACCGGTCACGTCCGTGGTACGGAAGTAGAACTGAGGACGATAGTTGTTGAAGAACGGGGTGTGACGGCCGCCTTCGTCTTTCGACAGGACGTAGATCTCACCGGTGAAATGGTTGTGCGGCTTGATCGAGTTTGGCTTGGCCAACACTTGACCGCGCTCGACGTCTTCACGCTTGGTGCCGCGCAGCAGCAGACCGACGTTGTCGCCAGCCATGCCCTGGTCCAGCAGCTTGCGGAACATTTCCACGCCGGTGCAGGTGGTTTTGACGGTATCTTTGATGCCGACGATTTCGATCTCTTCGCCGACCTTGATGATGCCGCGCTCGATACGACCGGTAACAACGGTGCCGCGACCGGAGATCGAGAACACGTCTTCCACAGGCATCAGGAAGGCGCCATCGACTGCGCGCTCTGGCTCAGGGATGTAGGTGTCGAGGGCATCAGCCAATTGCATGATGGCCTGTTCGCCCATCGGGCCGGTGTCGCCTTCGAGGGCCATACGTGCCGAACCCTTGATGATTGGCAGGTCGTCGCCTGGGAATTCATACTTCGACAGCAACTCACGCACTTCCATTTCAACCAGTTCCAGCAGCTCTTCGTCATCGACGAGGTCGCACTTGTTCAGGAACACGATGATGTAAGGAACGCCAACTTGACGGGCCAGCAGGATGTGCTCGCGGGTCTGTGGCATCGGGCCGTCAGCGGCCGAGCATACCAGGATCGCGCCGTCCATCTGGGCAGCACCGGTGATCATGTTTTTGATGTAATCGGCGTGGCCTGGGCAGTCGACGTGCGCATAGTGACGTGCGGCGGTCTCGTACTCGACGTGGGCGGTGTTGATGGTGATGCCGCGCGCTTTTTCTTCTGGTGCTGCATCGATCTGGTCGTATGCTTTTGCTTCGCCGCCGAATTTCTTCGACAGAACGGTAGCGATCGCTGCCGTCAGGGTCGTCTTGCCGTGATCAACGTGACCGATGGTGCCGACGTTGACGTGCGGCTTGGTCCGTTCGAATTTACCTTTTGCCATTTTAGACTCCTAACGATTTTGAGAAATTACCAGGGGCATCATGTGACGCCCGGCCTGACTTGTCGATTGAATGTGCTGCGACTTGCGGGTACTGAATTCTGGTGCCCTTGACGTGGATCGAACACGTGGCCTCTCCCTTACCAAGGGAGTGCTCTACCACTGAGCTACAAGGGCTTTTTGTACTACATGCATTGCGATGAAAGCCTGGAGCGGGTGAAGGGAATCGAACCCTCGTCGTAAGCTTGGAAGGCTTCTGCTCTACCATTGAGCTACACCCGCGAGGTTTTGCATCCGTTTCATTCACTTACCGCTACAACTTCCAAGCAAAATCTTGGTGGAGGGGGCTGGATTCGAACCAGCGTACTCATAGAGAACAGATTTACAGTCTGTCGCCTTTAACCACTCGGCCACCCCTCCGCGAGGAACCGCAGAGTATGAAGCAAGTACTGATCCGTGTCAACAGCATTCGCGGGATGCTTTCCGCTTCTACAACGCGCCGTTGACAACCGTCTCGCTTCGGGGCGTGATTGTAACCGCTGCTTTCCCATTCTTGCAAGGGCATCAGAAACATTGTCGACAAATTTTTTTGCGGGGGGCCCGATCGGCCCGCGCTGAGCCCGCGCTCAGGGCGTTCACGGCGTCAGCGCGTTGAGCACCTGCTGCTTCAAGGCCTTGATCAGCGAGATTTCGTCCGGCGGCACCCCTTCCGGCGCCAGCTCGATGCGGTCGGCGTAAAACAGCCCCAGCTGCACCCGCCCCAGCACCAGCGGCAGCACGATGAAGCTGCGCGCGTCCGGCAGCAGATTGCGATGCCACATGGGCAGCAGATCGCGCAGCTTGGCACCGGTGGCGTCGGCAATCATCAGGTCGGCGTCGTTGTCCATCGACAAATAAAACAGGTCGCGCGGGCCCGTGGCGGGAAACACGAAGCCCGCCTGGCGCGCCTGCTTGTCGTCACCGAAAGCGACGCGGGCGCGGAACTGGCCGCTGCGCGGGTCTTTCAGGCACACGGTGGCAAACCGAAACCCCATGCTGCTGTACAAGGTTTCCAGCACGGCCAGGATCACGTCGTTGAGCTTGGCGTCACCGAGGGCGCGCATCTGCGTCACGTCCTGCACCCCCGCCAGCAGCAATTCGCGGGCGTTGTACGGTTTGCCACTGGGATAAAACATCTCCTCGGCCGCCTCGCCCGCGTCCATCGTCGCCAGCAACAGCACGTTCGGCAAGCCACTCGCATCGACAGGTTCGTCCACCTTGGGGCGCTGCTGCAGGTTCATGCTCTGCAACAGGCTGCCCATCTCGTCCTGGACGACATTGAACATGTCTTCCATGCGCTCGGCGTCGATGTTCAGGGCAACGCCGTAACGGGCCAGCAAGGCGCGCCCGTCGGGAGTGCCGGCGGGATTGGCGCTGCGCCCCAGTAACTGGGCCACTTCGGCACTGAAGGACGCCACCAGCTTCATCCATTCGGCGCGGCTGCCAGGGACTTTCTGTACGCCGGCCGGCACGGGGCCCAGCGAGCGCACGATCTGCTCGGGAATTTTCCATTCGGCCATCACCGCTTCCGACAAGGCGTCGTAGCTGCAGCCGAGAATCATCTGCGACGCTTGCCCCAGGCTGTGCTTGCCGCTGCCGAACAGCACCTGGATCTCGCGATAGCGCGCGTGCTCGTGCGAGGCCACCAGCAAGGGGCCCAGGTTCTTGAACAGGGCCGTGATCGAGGCTTCCTCGGCGCCGCTGTAGGAACTGTGGCGCGCCATTTCACGCCCCACCAGGCTGGCGCACAGGGCGTTTTCCAGCTCCACCCGCACGCTTTGCGCATGGGCATTGTTCGACAGCGCATCGACCAGCAGCAGCCCCAGCGCCGTGCTCTTGACGTTGTCAAAGCCCAGCAGCGAAATGGCGCGCGAGATGGTGGTGACCATGGTGCCGGAGGCGGTGCGGTAGGTGGCGGTGTTGGACAGGCGCAAAATCCGCTGGGTCAGGGCGACGTCCGACAGCACGTAATAGGCCAGGTCGTGCGTTCCCTGGTCCTCCGACGAGGCCATCTGCACCACGCGCGCGATCGAGGTGCCAAGGGCAAACATATCGTCTTCGCCGCACACTTTCTGCAACAGCGAGGCGCGCACACGGCGGGTGTCAGCGGCGTGCTGGGAGGCGGAAGGGGCGACTGGCATGGATCAGGCTTTCGTTCAGGGTGCTGGGGCGGACGGGCGCGGACAAGCTCGCCTACAATCGCTTGTTGCCCACCGATTTGTTGTATTTTTTTAAAATCTGCTGGTGCAAGCCAGCCAGGGTCGGCAATTTCGGATTGACGGGATCGAGCCGCCGCACGCTGCCGATCAGCAGCAGCGCCCGGTGCCCCAGCGTGCTGTCCCAGCCCGTGTGTTCGAGGCATTTGAGCACCGCGACGGCGGCATTGAAGGCCACCTGGGGGTTTTCCGGCATCTTCGTCACGGCCTCTTCCATCAGGTCGACGGCGCCCCGGTAATCGCCATCCTTGGCCTTCTGGGCGCCGGCGGCCACCATGTCGATCACCACCTGGCGGCTGTGCTGGGCCACCGTGGCGGCCAGTTCGGGCCGGCCGGCTTTTTCGAACACCGCCATCGCCTTGGCCATGGCGGTGTTGTTGGTGGCATTGCGCATGACGTCGCCCATCACCTCGGTGGCGCCCGCGTCCATATTATTTTGCAGGCAATTGCGCGCCAGTTCCATCTTGGTCTCGGGGGACAAGGTGGTGGCGTCGCGCGCGGCCGCCACCGCCGCCCCCAGCGACTCGGCCAGGCGCGTTTCGTTGCCCGTGTATTCGTGCACCATGGCCGAGGCGATGGCGCTGCACACGACGGTGTTTTTCTGGCCACCCATCGATTTGTCGAGGTCGCGGATGACGGCAGCGGCCTGCACCGGGTCGCCCTTCGCCACCAGCGTCTGCACCAGCTTCAAATGGTCTTCGGGGTCGCGAAATTCGGAATACTTGGCCTTGCTGACGACCTGTTTCATGACTTTTTCGGCCGCCTCCGTGTCGCCCGTCTCGAGCGCGATTTCGCCCAGTTTGCGCAGGCGCCGCACCGCGTGCGGCGACACCGCCACCCCGGCCGCCAGCACCGCCTGGGCCTTGTCGAGGGCGCCCGCGGCGGCGTGGGTCTTGGCCAGCCAGTCGTAGGCATCGACGAACTTGCTGTTGGACTCGACGAGCGACTGCAGGATGCTCTCGGCCTCGTCGTAGCGTTCGCGCATGAACAGGGTTTTTGCCAGGCCCAGCCGGGCCCAGGCGATGGCTTTCGACTCGAACAGTTGGATGTAGATGGGCTCGGCCTCGGCGGGCTCGCCCAGGAACATGTGCAACTCGGCGCGCAGGCGCAGGAAGTCGATGGTGTACCGGGGATGGGCGCGGATGCCATCGATGCAGGCGACGATCGCCTCGCGCTGGGCGCCCGCTTCCATGAACTGGTAGACCGGCATCAGGGCGACGCGGCGGTCGAGCGCGCGGGCGATGCGCTCGAGCAGGCGGTCGGCCGTGAACGGCTTGAGGATGTAGTCGGTGGGCGCGAGCTCGGCGGCGCTGACGACCTTGCTGTAATTGCCTTCGGCGGTGACCATGAAGAACATGGTCGAGAGGGAAATGAGCTTGTGGTGACGCAAATCTTCCAGCAGCTGCTGGCCGTCCTGGCCCCCTTCGAGGTCGTACTCGCACAGCACCAGGTCGTAGTGTTTCAGGCTTAAATGCTTGACCGCGTTGTTGGCGCTGCCGGCGTGCTCGATGCGGGTGATGCCGCACATGCCCAACATGCTGTGGATGTTGGCGCGCATGCCCGTGTGCGGCTCGATAATCAGCGCGGACAGTCCGTCGAGGTCATTCATGCAATGTTTTTTCCAGTCGTGTCCGGTTCAGGCATCGGCCACCGGCTCTTGTCGTCACGTAAGTATATAACGGCATGCGGAAGAAAATTGATAAACCATGGGGTTGACAGCGATCAGGCCCGTTTCTCGCAATCAATCGGGCAACAGTTGATGTGCGCTGGCGACAAGCGGCTCGTCGAGCCCGCCGCAATCGGGGCCGACCACGTCCAGCAGGGCCGCCACCACCTGGGGATCGAACAGGATGCCGGCCTGCTGGCCGAAGTACGCGAGCGCGGCGTGACAGCTCCAGCGGTGCTGCCAGGCCCGTTCGCTGAGCATGGCGTCGAGCGTGTCGGCGGCGGCGACGATGCGCGCGCACAGGGGAATGGCGCGCCCGCGCAGGCCCTGCGGGTAGCCGCTGCCGTCGTAGCGCTCGTGGTGATGGGCGGCCACGCGGGCGCCGAAGCTCAGGTAGCTGGTGCCGCTCACGGTGGCGGCGGCGCGCTCGAGCATGGCGGCGCCGATGGCGCAATGGCGCTGCATGGCGGCGTGCTGGTCGGCGCTGTAGACGGCCTGGGCCGACCAGCCGTTGCAGGCCTCGACCATGCCAACGTCGTGCAGCATGCTGGCCAGGCCGATCGTGGCGACCAGTTGGGGCGTCAGGTCGGGGTCGTCGACCTGGCGCTCGCGCATGCGTTCGGCAATGCGCACGCTCAGGCTGCGCACCCGCTCGGCGTGCCGCGCCGCGCCCGGGCAGCGGCATTCGGCCGCCTGCGCCAGCAGGGCGACGGTGGCCGCTTCGGTCTTTTGCACCTGGTCGAACAGGTACTGGTTGTCGAAGGCGGCGGCGATGCGCTGGCAGTACAGCTCGAGCAGTTCGCGCTCGATATCGACCACCGTCAGCGGCGGGCAGACGGCAATGCCGACCCGCTGCTGCTGCAGCGTATGGATCGGCATGACCGTGCCCAGAGCGCTGCTGTGGCTGACGTCCTCGGCCAGCGCGCGGGCGAACGCGGCGCGCAGCGGGTGATCGGGCGGCAGCGTGCCGTCGGCGGCCAGGCCGGCCCACGCACCGGTGGCGGCCAGCACCGCCGGCTCCTGACCATGCACGGCCAGCACGCACAGCATGCCGTCGGCGCCGATGCCCAGCACGGCGCTGACCTGGGCCAGCACGCCCGAGGCGAATTCGCGCAGCGAGCCGGCGTGGTAGAGGTTGTTGGCGCCGGCGAGGATGGTGGCCAGCCCGGCGCGGCTGCGCTCGAGCATGGTCAGGCTTTCGTAGGCGCGCAGGGCGGCGATGACGGCGGTGAACAGGCGCTGGGTGGTCAGCTCCGTCTTGGCCTTGTAGTCGTTGATGTCGTAATCGATGATGACGCGCTGTTCCGGCGCCTGGCCCGGCTGGCCCGTGCGCAGCACCACCCGTACCGTGTGGTTGCCCAGCTCTTCGCGGATGCGGCGCACCAGCACCAGGCCGGCGTCTTCCGTTTCCATGACGACGTCGAGCAGCACCAGGGCGATATCGGCGGTCTCGCGCAGCATCTGGTAGCCTTCGGCGCCGCTGTGGGCCGACAACAGTTCCATGTCGCGGCCCTTGAAACTGACATTGCGCAAGGCCAGCCGGGTGACGGCGTGGACGTCGGGGTCGTCGTCGACGATCAGCACGCGCCAAGGGCGTTCGCCGCCGGTGGCGCCGGCCTGCGGGGACAGCGCATCGTCGTCGATCAGCCAGTCGTCGTCATCGTCGTCGTTGTCCATGGCCTTGCTCATCTGAGTCCTCACAGGACGGCGCCGTTGATGGCCGCCGCCGGGAGGGGGCGCAGCTACGCAGTTTGCATTCTCAAATTATCACTAAACAATCAACAGCGTCCAGCGCAATCGCGCTCAGGGCGCCGCCACGGGCGCTTTGGCCCCTTGCGCGCAGGTCCCGCGCACGCCGCCCGGGTCGACATTCTGGTAACGCACTTCGTAGCGCCCGGCCACGAGCTTGTCGATGGTGAGCGCTTCGTGGGCCAATACGTAGGCATGGCGCACGCTGGCGCCCTGCTCGAGGTCGATCAGGCGGACGAACACGGGGGCGTCATTGGCGCCGTTGTCGACTTCGACCCGCATCTGCATGCCCTGGTTGGCCACCGCGTAGCCGTCGATGTAGCCGCTGCTGTCGGGCCACGGCGCGCCGTTGGGCGCCTGCGCGCTGCGCAGTTCGGTGCTGCAGTCGGCGCCCCGGGCCGGCACCAGCAGTTCCGTCACGGCCAGGGTTTGCAGGGTCGGCGCGCGCGCGGCGATGGCGCCGGCGCGGCTGGCGGCGAGCTCGTCGGGCGTGGCCGCCGCCGCCGCGGGCGCGCTGGCCGGCGCGGGCACGGCCGGCAGCAGGGGCGCCGCCGCCATGCGCAATTCGGGCAAGGACGACAACGCCAGCGCGCCGACGGCGCCGCCAATGGCGAAGGTGGCCAGCAGGGCCAGCCACAGGCCCGGATGGCGCCACAGGGCGCGCCGCGGGGCATTGGCCGGCGCGCCGTGCCCCGGCGCGGCGAAGCCGGCCGCGCCGCCCTTGGCGCCGTCGTCGGTGGCGCTTTCGAGCCAGGCGATTTCCCACTCCTCGGCGGCGATCCATTCGTCGTGCTCCCTGCGGCGCTGGGGATCGGCGAGGATGCCGTAGGCGGTGTTGACGATGGCCATGATGCGCGCGGCCTTGTCGTCGCCGGGGTTCTTGTCCGGGTGGTATTTCTGACTGAGCGCCTTGTACGCCCCACGGATGACTTCCGGGGGCGCCATCCGCGCCACTTTCAGGTTGTCGTAGTGGGTGTGGATCTTCGCCATGACCTACAGACGGTGGCTGCGGTCGGCGGCGACGATGGCGGGCGGCAGAGCGACGCCCTTGCCCACCACCAGCACTTTGAACAATTCGCCCATCTCGGCGGGCGAGACCAGCTTTTGCACGGCGCTCGCCTGCGGCAGGTAGCGCGCGGCATCCTGCGGATCGGTGCGCAGGAGCAATTCGCCGATGCCGCCGCCGATCAGGAAGCCCGCCTGCGTCATGAAGGCGAGCACGTCGAGGCCACTGTCCTGCGCCGCCAGCGCCATCGCCGTGAAATCGACGTGGGCGGTGATGTCCTGCAGGCCGGGCAGATAAAACGGGTCGGTGTGGGCATGGTGGCGGTAGTGGCACATCAGGGTGCCGCCGGTGCGATCGTCGACATAATATTCGTGGGCGGGAAAGCCGTAGTCGAACAGCAAGGCCGCGCCGGGGCCGTCGCCCAGCATGCGCGCGAGCGCCTCCATGAAGCCCACCGCCAGCGGGTGCACCTCGGTCAGGTAGCCGATGTCGAGGCTGTCGGCGTCGACCACCTGGCGGGCGATCTGCGCGGCCAGCGCGGCGTCCGGCGCCTGCCGGCCCCAGGCCAGCCGGCCGTCTTCGATGGTGACGGTGACCTGCTGCCAGCCGTCGGCGCTCTTGCTGACCAGTTCGACGGGCATGGCATCGAGCACTTCATTGGCCAGCACCACCCCGCTGAAGCGTTCGGGCAGGGCGTCGAGCCAGCGCACCTGGGGAAAGGCGGCCAGCGCCTGCTGCTGGCGCTGGCGCAATTCGCCCGACAATTCGACGATGAAATAATGCTCGACCTCGATGCCCGCCTCGGCCAGGCTGCGCAGCACGTCGTGCGCCAGTTTGCCCGTGCCGGCGCCGAATTCGAGGATGGCCGGCGCGCTTTGGGCGATAATAGCGGCAGCGACCCGGGCGATGGTGGCGCCGAACAGGGCAGTCAACTCCGGCGCCGTTGTAAAATCGCCCGCCGCGCCCAGCTTGGCCGAGCCGCCGCTGTAGTAGCCGAGGCGGGGCGTGTACAGGGCCAGTTCCATGAAGCGGGCGAACGGCACGGCGCCGCCGGCTCGCGCAATGTCGTCGGCGATCAGCTGCAGCAGGGCGTGGGACGCGGCCAGCGCGTCGGGGGCGGGTTCAGGCAAGGACATCCGGCCATTGTAGCGACAATGGCCGCAAGCAACAATTTATGCAGCATTTTCGCTGCATCGACCTTAATTATTTTATGCACGATTCCGCATAATTGCTCATGAGCGCATCCCCTCCATTACCGCACGTCAAAACCGCCCTCGTCACCGGGGCCGGCCGCCGCATTGGCCGCGCCATCGCGCTGGGCCTGGCGCGGGCCGGCTGGGACATCGCCCTGCACTACCGCAGCTCGGCCACCGAGGCGGCCGAGACGGCGGCGCTGGTGCGCGCGCTGGGCCGCCGGGTGGCGCTGCTCGAGGCCGACCTGGGCGACGAGGCCGCCGTGCGCGCCCTGTTGCCGCGGGCGATCGCCGCGCTGGGCGCCGTCACCTGCGTCGTCAACAACGCCTCCCTGTTCGAGTACGACAACGCGGCCGATTTTTCGCCTGCGCTGCTGGCCACCCACATGCAAGCCAATGTCGCCGCGCCGATCCTGCTGGCGCAGGCGCTGCACGGGGCCACCGCGGCCGATGGCGCGGCGGTGGTGATCAACCTGCTCGACCAAAAACTCAGTAACCTCAATCCCGATTACCTGTCCTACACGCTGTCGAAAGCGGCGTTGCAAACGGCCACCATCATGCTGGCGCAGGCGCTGGCGCCCAGCGTGCGGGTGGTGGGCGTCTCGCCCGGCATCACCATGGTGTCGGGCGAGCAAAGCGCGGCCAGTTTCGCACGCGCCCACCAGGCCACGCCGCTGGGCCGCTCGAGCACCCCCGACGACATCGCCGACGCCGTCTGCTACCTGGCGGGCGCGCGCGCCGTCACCGGCACCACCGTGCTCGTCGATGGCGGCCAGCACCTGGTGCCGCTGACACGCGACGTGATGTTTCTCACCAAATAAAGTATCTGTTCATTAAAGGTTCCCATTGTCCGCCCTCCTCCACCCCAAGCTGGCCGATTGCCGCCGTCTGTTCCTGCGCAATTACGAAATCATGATCAACATCGGCGTGCACGATTTTGAAAAGCACGGCGAGCAGCGCGTGCTGATCAATGTCGACCTGTTCATCCCGCTGGCCCTGTCGACCCCGAACCAGGACCTGCTCGACGAAGTGGTCGACTACGATTTCATGCGCGAGACGGTCACGCAGCGCATGGCGCAGGGCCATGTGCACCTGCAGGAAACCCTGGTCGACGACCTCGCCGACGCCCTGCTGGCCCATCCGCGTGTGCGCGCCGTGTGCATCTCGAGCATGAAGCCCGATGTGTATCCCGACTGCGAAGGCGTGGGCGTGGAAGTTTTCAAGATCAAGGACGCAGCATGAGCGCGGTGATGCCGGACGTGTCGGAAGCCAAGGCGGACAAGATCGCCTACGAGAACAACAAGCTGCACAAGCGACTGTGCCGCCTGGTGGGCCAGGCGATCGGCGACTTCAACATGATCGAAGAGGGCGACAAGGTGATGGTGTGCCTGTCCGGCGGCAAGGACAGCTACGCCCTGCTGGACATCCTGCTGACCCTGCGCGAGCGGGCGCCCATCCATTTTGACCTGATCGCCGTCAACCTCGATCAAAAGCAGCCGAATTTTCCCGCCGATATACTGCCCGCCTACCTGGAAAAGCTGGGGGTGCCGTACCACATCGAAAACCAGGACACCTACAGCATCGTCAAGCGCCTGATCCCGGAAGGCAAGACCACCTGCTCGCTGTGCTCGCGCCTGCGCCGCGGCATCCTGTACCGCGTTGCCGACGAACTCGGCTGCAACAAGATCGCCCTGGGCCACCACCGCGACGACATCCTCGAAACCTTCTTCCTGAATATGTTTTTTGGCGGCAAACTCAAAGGCATGCCGGCCAAGCTCGTCTCCGACGATGGCAAGCACATGGTGATCCGCCCGCTCGCCTACGTGAAAGAAGCGGACTCGACGCGATATGCGGAAGTCAAACAGTTTCCCATCATCCCGTGCGACCTGTGCGGCTCGCAGGAAAACCTGCAGCGAAAACAGATCAAGGGCTTGATGCGCGAGTGGGAACAAAAGTACCCGGGCCGTGTCGAAAGCATTTTTTCGTCGCTGTCGACGGTGGTGCCCTCGCACCTGATGGACAAGAACCTGTTCGGCTTTACCGACCTGAAAACCGACGGCCTCGCCAATCCGCTGGGCGACATCGCCTTCGACGAGGAGCCATGCTCGACGCCGACGGCCCCGTTCAACACCATCACCCTGCGCCCGCTGTAAAAATTCAGCGGGGCGCCAGTGCCAGGCACAGGGGCTCGGCCGGGCGCATGGTGATGTGGAACACGGGCGTGGGCGGCGCCATGCCGTCCGCCAGCGCCAGCGTGAAGCGCTGCAACAACATCGCCGCCACCAGCGTCATCTGCGCCATCGCCAGGTGCTGGCCCAGGCACACGCGGGGACCGCTGCCGAGCGGCATGAAGGCGCCGCGCGGCGGGGCCGCGGCGGTGTCGCCAAAGCGCTCGGGCATAAAGGCGTGCGGCTCGGCAAACCAGCGGGGATCGTGGTGCATCAGCTGCGGCGGGATCATGAACATGGTGCCGGCAGGCAGCTGCCATCCGCCCAGCGTGATGGCGCGGGTCGACCTGCGACTGAGCAGGACCGGCGCGGCCGGGTACAGGCGCATGGTTTCCAGCAAAGATTGATGCAGCAGGCGTAGCCGGGGCACATCCTCCGCGCCCGGCGCTCTGCCTTGCAAGACGCCATCGACCTCCCCTTGCAGCGCCCCTTGCAGGGCCGGATTGGCCGCCATGCACCAGGCCCACCAGGTCAGGGTGGCGGCCCCCGTTTCATGGCCGGCCAGGAAGGTCGTCATGCATTCGTCGTGGACCGCCTTCAAGGGCCAGTGGGCGGGATCGGCATGGTGCAGCGCCAGCAGCCGGCTGAGCATGTCGGCCGGCCAGGCAGCCCGGTCCAGCGCCAGGCGCGCGCCGATGTGGCGCTCGATCAATCCCTTGAGCACGCGCCGCCCCTGGCGCGCGCGGCGTTTCCACGGCATCCAGTCGGGCAGGCTGACGGGCCAGTACATGGCGGCGTTGGCGGCCACCGCCGTGTCGTGCACGGCGCGCCCGGCCAGGGCCGAATCGGCCCCGCTGGCATCCGTAAACAGCATGCGCAAGATCAGCCCCATGCCCAGCGCATTGAAGGCCGGCTCGATGGGAAAGCGGGCCCCGCCCTCGCCCCACAGCGCCATGGCGTCGGCCGCCGCCGCCGTGATCAGCGGGATCAATGGCTGTACGCCCTTGGGCGAAAACAGCGGCTGCAGCGCCTGGCGCTTGATCTTCCAGGCGTCGCCCTCGGCCGTGAGCACGCTGTTGCCGTGCAGCCCACTGAAAATGGCGATGGCGTGCTCCCAGCGGATCAGATCGTCGTGGTGGTCCACCAGCAACTGGCGCACCAGCGCCGGCGCCATCACGACGAGCGTGTGTTCGGGCCAGATCTTCAGGTGGACCAGGTCGCCGTACTGGCGCTGCCATTGCTCGAGCGTGCCCAGCAGATCGCGCGCCATGCGCCGCAGCAGGCCCCAGCCGGTGATGCCGGACGGCGGCCCGGGCGGCCAGGCGCCCGGCGCTTGTACAGGAGGCGTGGGGCGATGGGGACATTCGGCGGGGACAGGTTTCATGCCAGCGATGATGCGCCGCCAGAACGCGTTCGTCTTGAACGCAAACGACATGCCGAACCGCTTGCGCGATTGCTATACTTGTCATCCATGCAAAACGTGCCCGCCGATCCGGATTCATGCTGCCCCCTGCCGCTGGCGCGCGCCCCGCGTGCCAGCGGCAGTGACGCGCCCGCCCACGCCTCGTTGCGCCTGCCGCCGGCGGGCCTGCAGGGCGCGCTGGTGGCCCTGCTCACGCGCGATACGCGCGCGCTCACGCTGACGGCGCCCCAGCGCCTGAGCCATTTCCCCGCCTCGCCGCTGGTGACGATTTCCTGGTTTCACCAGCTCGACAGCGGGCTGGTGGGGCCGGCGCCCGGGCAATGGCAAGCGTTCGGCGCCGCCGTCGTCGTCTCCGGCACCCAGTCGAAGCCCGTCACCACGTGGACGCCGACCAGTGGCAAGGGCACCATGGCCTGCTTCAACGCCGACGCGGCGCAGGCGCTGTTCGGCCTCGACCTGGCCGCCATCCAGGACCGCTTCGTGCCGGCCAGCGAGGCCATCGACGCCAGCTTCGCGCCCCTGTGGGAGGCCCTGCTCGCCTGCGAGGACGACGCCGTTCTGGCGCTGCTGGCGGCGCACCTGGCGCCGCGCTGGAATGCCCTGCAGGGACGGCGCCCGGACCAGCTGTCGCTGCGCCAGCTGGGACGCAACTGGGTCGAACGCCTGGCCTGGCAAGCGCAGGACTGGGGGCGCGTGCACAGCCGCCGCCAGGTCGAGCGGCGCATCAAGACGTTCAGCGGCAGGTCGCTGCGCCACTGGCAGTCGCTGGTGCGCACCGAGGGCCTGTTCTTTGCCGCGCGCGATCGCTTCGAGGCGGGCCAGCCCTTCGACTGGGCCACGCTGGCGCACGAGGAAGGCTTTGCCGACCAGGCCCACATGAGCCGGATGACGCGCCGCATCACCGGCTTCGCGCCGGGCGAGTTCGCCCAGCGCTTCAGCGACGACGAGTCGTTCTGGGTCTATCGCCTGTGGGTGTGAGCGGCGCCGTCGCGGCGCCCAAGCGCCAGGTAAGCGAGCGTCGACAGCGCCACGAAGGCGAGCGTGCTGATCATGTAATTGACACTGGGCGCATACCAGAGCGTCGACACCACCAGGGTGCCCAGCGCGGCAAACCCGTACTGGGTACAGGTCAGCAGGCCCAGCGCATGGGCGCCGTGCTGGGGAAAATGGTTCGTCACGGCCACCTGGGCGGGCGGAATGATCAGCGCCGTGGCCAGCCGCAGCAGGCAGGTGCCGATCACCATCAGCACGGCGACGCTGGCCGCTTGCTTGAACAGCAGCGCGGCCAGCACGCAGGCGGCGCCCGCCACCGACACCCACAAGCCGACGCCGATGATGCGCCGGGGCGGCAGCGCGCGCGCGTTCAGGCGGCTCATCAGGCGATTGCCCGCCAGGTAGGACAGCGCCAGCGCGATGAAGACATAGCCATAGGTGCTGGCCGACAGCGCCAACTGCTGCAGGAACATGAAGCTGGAAATACTGATGAAGGCATAGAAGGCGGCAAACGCGGCGCCGACCAGCAGCGCCATGCCCCGGAAATACGGGTCGCCCAGCACCTGGCCGTAATGGCGCGCGTGCGCCGACCAGCGGAACGCCGCCTTCAAGGCCGGCTGGCGCAGATTGGTTTCGCCGATGCGGGCCCAGGCCCAGGCGAACAAAGGAATATCTAGCAGGCACAGCACCCAGAAACACACGCGCCAGTTCGACCATGCGACGATGGCGCTGCCCAGCACGGGCGCCAGGATGGGCGAGAGCACCAGGCCGATCACCAGCAGGCCGGTGGCGTGGACCTGCGCCTGTTCATCGAGCGTGTCCTTGATGATCATACGCAGCACGATGTAGACGGCGGCGCTGCCCAGCGCCTGCACGGCGCGCAGCACGATCATGGCGCCGATCGAGCTGCACAGGGCGATGCCAACGGTGGCGAGGATGTGCAGGCCGAAGCAGAGCAGGATGGTGGGGCGGCGCCCCCGCACGTCGCTGACCACGCCGATGAACAGCACCGCCACCGCCTGGCAGATGTTGTAGACGGAGATGGTGCGGCTGGCGACCTCGATGCTGCTGTTGAACTCGCTGGCGATCTGCGGCAGGCCGGGCAAAAAAATATCCGTGCAGGCCTGGGTGACGAACAACAACAGCACCATCAGCACCGTGGGGACGGGCCGGGCAGCCGGTGCGGGCAGCGGCGCCATGGACACTTACCGCAAGACGGCGTCGCTGCGCATCACCGGGTACAGATTGAAGCGCTCATCCCACGAGCCATGCCGGCGGGCGAAAAACTCGAGGCGCGCGCGGGCGTTTTTGGCGAACGCGGGATCGCTCTCGAGGCGCTGGCGAAACTGCGCCGCCAGCGCCGGATCGGCCGCCATCTGGGCGCGGGCGACGTCTTCGGCCACGTATTCCTCCATATACTCCTTGCGCTCGAAGGCATTGTTGAAAATGCCCCAGGCCAGCAGCGAATCGGGCGCTTGCGGCTCGAGCATGGCCATCACCAGGCGCGCCTTGGGCTGGCCCACCGGCACGAACAGGGCGCCGGCGGCCAGGTCGCGGGGCTCGGCCTGCCAGGCGCCCGTCACCGTCAGCCGCTGGTGCGATTCGAAGGAGCCGGCGGTGAAGCTGGTCTTGTCGGCGCGGAAGGTTTCCACCTTGGCCGCCGGGTGCGCCGCCGCCAGCACCGTGTAGGTGATGGCGTGCTGGCGCAGCTTGGCCGCGACGATCGCAGCGTAAGCCGCCGGCACCACGTAGCCGGCGCCGGGCGCCGTCACGCTCAAGTCGGGCAACACTTCGTCGCGCAGGGGCACGGTCCAGGTTTGCGGCGTGGTTTCGTCGTAGCGGGTCATCAGGATGCCGGATACATCGGACGGAGTGCGCGTGTAGGCGTAGCCCTTGAAGTCGACCATGCGCGACTTCTCCGTGGTTTTCCAGCTCAGCGGCACGGCGCTGCCGGCAATCCTGACGGCGCGCGCATCGGCCGCGTCCGCCGCTTGCTGCCAGGCGGCGCCGTGCGCCGCCACCTGCTCGAGCACCGACACGATGGCGTTGTGGGTGATCCGCACGCGGGTCGGATAGTCTTTCCAGGAATGCGTTTCGACCAGCATGGCCATGCGGTTACGCAACTGAAAATAGCCGGTGGAAAAGCGCGGGTCGGACACCCCGTCGGCAAAGCCGGAGGCGGGATTGTCGTTTTCAACGAAGGACATGTAGTAGGACTGGGGCTGCGAGCCCAGCCTGGTAATGTCGGCGATCACGCCGCCGCGCAGCGCCAGTCCCGCCTGGCGGAAGGCCACGTCGCCCGAGTACACGGGTTCGACCTGGATGGAGACGTCGTGCTCGAACTTGGCGCCGTCGGTGACGTGCAGGTCGACGTAGACCAGCGGGTCCCAGGCGTTCACCAGCGCCAGCATCGCCTGCATTTCAGGTGCGTCGGCCTTGACGTAGTCGCGGTTCAAATTGAAATTTTGCGCCGTGGTGCGCCAGCCCATGGCCACCGGCCCCCGCTGGTTCGGCCGGTTGTTCGGGGTAAAGCGCTCGTGGCCATCGACGTTGAACACGGGCACGAACAGCAGCACCTGGCGGTCCAGCGCGCCCTTGGCCAGCCGGTTCTCGAGCAGCGCGCGCAGGGCCTGGAAACCGGCGTCCTTGCCATCGATTTCACCGGCGTGGATGCCGCCCTGGATCAGCGTCACCGGCAGCTTGCGCTGGCGCGCCGCGCTGGCCGTGAAGGCGCCCGTGCGGGTGACGATCAGCGCCTTCATGGGCCGCCCTTCCGGGGTGGTGCCAAAGTCGATGCACTTGACCTGCTTCGGGTAGGCGCTTTGAAAGGCGCTACACAGGGCGATCACCTCGTCGTAGCGGCCGGTGCGGAGAAAGCCGGAACGCTCCGACACCGTGGTCAGGTCGGGCGCCGCCTGCGCCAGGGGCATGGCGGCGGACAGGGCGAGCAGTGCGGCGGTACGGATCATCGGCTTTACTCCGGCAAAATTTGATAGATAGAAATTATAGTCGGCGCCATGTCAACCGTGCCGCCGATCACGCCGTCTTTTGTTATTCTGAATAGACAAATTGATACAGGAACCACCATGACAACTGAACTGACCCTGCTGGCCTGGACGCTGGTGCTGGCGCTGGCGCAAATTTTCTTGGCGTCCACCCTGCGCACCAAGGAAACCGGGCTGTCGTACAACGTGAGCGCGCGCGACACCGACGCGCCGCCGCCGGGGCGCCTGACGGCGCGCGCCCAGCGCGCCCAGGCCAACCTGTTCGAGACCCTGCCCCTGTTCGCCGCCGCCGTGCTGATCGCCCACAGCGCCAATGTGCACAGCAGCGTGACCGTGATGGCGTGCTGGCTGTACCTGGGCGCGCGCATTGTCTACCTGCCGCTGTACCTGCTGGGCGTGCCGGTGCTGCGCACGCTGGTGTGGGGCGTGTCGCTGGCCGGCCTGGTGATGCTGCTCAAGGCCTTGCTGATGGGGTGAGCTTGTCGCCGCCATTGCAAAGTGCGCCAGCCGTTCTAGTATGAAGACAGGCAGCGCCCCGGCCGGGGCGCCGCATTTCTCCAGGAGAATGCCATGGACAGCCATCACAACAAGCAACTGGTCATGCAGGCGTACGGGCTCTACAGCCAAGGCGACATCAAGGGCGTGCTCGACCTGTGCACCGACCAGGTCTGCTGGACCAGCGCCGACATCGCGCAGGTGCCGTTTTCCGGCACGTATCACGGCCGCTACGAGGTGGGCGAGTTTTTCGCTAGCCTGGCCGGCAATATGGACACCGTGCACTTCACGCCCCGCGACTTCATTGCCGAGGGCGACAAGGTGGTGGTGACGGGGACGGCCCACTGGCACGTCAAGTCCACCGGCGCCGACTTCGGCAGCGACTGGGTGCACGTATTTACCGTGCGCGACGACAAGATCACCCGCTTCGAGCAGTACACCGACACGGCGGCGGCGCAGGCGGCGTTTCGCGGCGCGCCGGCAGCGCAAGCGGGCGCCCCCGCACTGCACCATTGAGTTCGCAGTCCGTAAACTAAAAAAGGGGACTGGCAGTCCCCCTTTTTTGTTTATGCCGCGTGGCTGGCCGCCGGGGCGAGCCCGAAGCTCTCCAGCAGGGCCGCCTCGCGCGCCTTGGCCGCGCGCAGGTGGCGCTCCTTCACGTGCCCATAGCCGCGGATATCTTCCGGAATACTGGCAATGGCCACCGCCTGCGCCAGGTTGTCGGCGGTCAGCTTCGGCAACAGCGCGCCGATGGTCTGGCGATACTCGCCGATCAGGGCGCGTTCCATGCGGCGCTCGGCCGTGTAGCCGAACACATCCAGGGCGCCGCCCCGCAAGCCCTTCATTTTCGCCATCAGGCCGAAGGCCTTCATCATCCACGGTCCGAACGCCTGCTTGACCAGGTGGCCTTCCTTGTCATGCTTGGCAAACAGGGGCGGCGCCAGGTGAAAGTGCAAGGTGACATCGCCTTCGAACATATTGGCGATTTTTTCCTTGAAGGCGCCATCGGTGTAGAGGCGCGCCACCTCGTACTCGTCCTTGTAGGCCATCAGCTTGTAGAAATACCGGGCCACCGCTTCGCCCAGGCGGGTGCTGCTGCCCAGTTGCGCCTCGGCGGCGCGCACCTGGTCGACGAAGCCCTTGTACTGCTCGGCGTAGTGCACGTCCTGGTAGGCCGTGAGCAATTCGACGCGGCGCTTGACGAGATCGTCGACGCTCTGGGTTTTCTTGAATGCGATCACCTTGGCCGGCGTCGTCATTTTTACCAGCGGCGCCAGGTCGTGGGCGGCGCTGCGGCCCCAGGCGAAGGCAGCCTTGTTGAACGGCACCGACACGCCATTGAGGTCGATGGCGGTCAGGATCGACGCTTCCGTCAAGGGCACGTGGCCCTTTTGCCAGGCAAAGCCCAGCATGAACATATTGGTGGCGATCGAGTCGCCCATCAGGCTCGTGGCGATGCGGCCCGCATCGATGAAGTCGACGTTCGGCGCGCCGCAGGCCTTGACGATTTCACTTTGCGCGCTGGCGCCGGGGAATTGCCAGTCCGGGTTCTTGACGAAGGCCGCCGTCGACGAGCCCGTCGAATTGATGGCGGCAAAGGTGCGCCCTTCTCCCATGCGCGAGAGGGCGTCGCGGCTGGCGGTGACGATCAGGTCGCAACCGATGACCAGGTTGGCGCTGCCCGTGCCGACGCGGGTCGAGTGCAGGTCGGCTTGCTTGTCGGCCAGGCGCACGTGCGACATCACGGGACCGCCCTTCTGGGCCAGCCCGCTCATGTCGAGCACGATGGCGCCCTTGCCTTCGACGTGGGCGGCCATGGCGAGGATTTGCCCCACCGTGACCACGCCGGTGCCGCCGATGCCGGTAATGAGAATGCCGTACGGCTCCGCCGTACTGTGAAGCACGGGCGACGGCAGGCTCGGCGGCGTCGCGTCAAGCGTCGCGGCGGCCGCTTTCTTCGGCTTTTTCAGCGCGCCCCCTTCGACCGTGACGAAGCTGGGGCAGAACCCGCTGACGCAGGAAAAATCCTTGTTGCACGAGGACTGGTTGATCTGGCGCTTGCGCCCCAGTTCCGTTTCCAGTGGCTCCACCGACAGGCAGTTCGACTGCACCGAGCAATCGCCGCAGCCTTCGCAGACGGCCTCGTTGATGACGGCGCGCTTGGCCGGGTCGGGGTATTCGCCTTTTTTCCGGCGGCGCCGTTTTTCCGACGCGCAGGTCTGGTCGTAGATCATGGCCGACACGCCCGGGCAGTCGCGCAGTTCGCGCTGCACGTCCATCAGTTCGCTGCGGTGACGCACGGTGACGCCTTCGGCCCATTTATAGTCGGCGCCGTATTTTTCCGGTTCGTCGGTGACGACGATGATGGGGCCGACGCCTTCGGCGGCGATCTGGCGGCTGATCATGCCGGGGTCGAGCGGGCCGTCGAACTCCTGCCCGCCCGTCATGGCGACGGCGTCGTTGAACAGGATTTTATAGGTGATGTTGACCTTGGCGGAGACGGCCGCGCGGATCGCCAGGATGCCCGAGTGGAAATAGGTGCCGTCGCCCAGGTTGGTAAACACGTGCTTTTCGTTGGTGAACGGCGCCTGCCCCACCCAGGTGACGCCTTCGGCGCCCATGTGGGTAAACGTCGACGTTTCCCGATCCATCCACAGCACCATGTAGTGGCAGCCGATGCCGGCCAGCGCGCGCGAGCCTTCGGGCACCTTGGTCGAGGAATTGTGCGGGCAGCCCGAGCAGAAATACGGGGTACGGTCGGTGTCCGGATTGGGCTTGGCGCTGACGTTCTTGAGCACCAGCTCTTTCGCTTCCAGGAAGGCGATGCGTTCCTGCACGCGCTGCGCGACGGGGTGGCCGGCGCAGTAGTGCGAAATGCGGCTGGCGATGGCGCGCGCGATCAGCGCCGGGTTCAGCTCGTACGTGGCCGGCAGCAGCCAGTCGCCGTGGCCGGCGGCGCCCTTGTTGTGCCATTCGCCCGTGTCGTCGAACTTGCCCACCACGCGGGGGCGCTGGCCGTCGGGCAGGTTGTACAACTCTTCTTTCAGGGCGTACTCGAGGATCTGGCGCTTTTCTTCGACCACCAGGATCTCGTCGAGGCCCTGGGCGAACGCGTGCACGCCGTCCGCTTCCAGCGGCCAGGTCATGCCGATTTTATACAGGCGGATGCCGATGTCGGCGGCGGCCTGCTCGTCGATGCCCAGGTCGGCCAGCGCCTGGCGCGTGTCGAGGTAGCTCTTGCCGGCGGTGATGATGCCGATCTTCGGGGTCGGGCTGTCCCAGATGATCTTGTTGAGTTTGTTGACGCGCGCGTATTCGAGCGCCGCGTACCACTTGTAATTGTTCATCCGGACTTCCTGGTCCAGGATGGCGTCCGGCCAGCGGATGTTCAGGCCGCCTGCCGGCATGTCGAAACTGGTCGGGGTGACGATCTGCACGCGCTCGGGGTCGAAGTCGACCACGGCGCCCGACTCGATGATGTCGGTGACGCACTTCATGGCCACCCACAGGCCCGTGTAGCGGCTCATAGCCCAGGCGTGCAGGCCGTAGTCGATGTATTCCTGCACCGACGACGGGTACAGCACGGGGATGCCGCAGGCGGTGAGGATGTGGTCGGACTGGTGCGCGGTGGAGGACGACTTGGCCGCATGGTCGTCGCCGGCCAGGATGACGACGCCGCCGAACTTGGCGCTGCCCGCATTGTTGCCGTGCTTGAACACGTCGCCGCAGCGGTCGACGCCGGGGCCCTTGCCGTACCACATCGAGAACACGCCGTCGTACTTGGCGTCCTTGAACAGATTGCTCTGCTGGGTGCCCCAGACGGCGGTGGCCGCCAGGTCTTCATTCAGGCCCGGCTGAAAATGGACGTTGTGCGCGTCGAGGTATTTCTTGGCCTTGACGGCCGTCATGTCGACCGAGGTGACGGGCGAACCGCGGTAGCCTGTGATGTAGCCGGCCGTGTTCAGTCCCGCCTGGCGGTCGCGCTCCTGCTGCATCATGGGCAGGCGGATCAGGGCCTGGGTGCCGGTCATGAAGGCGCGGCCGCGCTCGAGCGTCCATTTGTCGTTGAGCGAAATCGCGTGCGGCGGCTGGGGGTCGAGCCGGGCGTGGTCGAGGGGTGCGTTCATGGGGTCTTGTCTCCGTGCTGCTTTTTATTGTGGTCTGCTATTTATGCGGGCGTGCTGTCTTTGAGCACGCCTCGCTTGATCTGGTCGAGTTCGATCGACTCGAACAGGGCGCGGAAATTGCCTTCGCCGAAGCCCTGGTCGCCCTTGCGCTGGATGATCTCGAAGAAGATCGGGCCGATGACGTTCTGGCTGAAAATCTGCAACAGCAATTCGCGCTCGCTGTCGTTGCTGTGGCCGTCGATGAGGATGCGCAGGCGCTTGAGCTCGTCGAGGTTTTCGCCGTGGCTGGGCAGGCGGCGCTCGACCAGCTCGTAGTAGGTCTCGATGGTGTCCTGGAACGCAATGCCGGTATCGCGCATGTGCTGGACCGAGTGGTAGATGTCGTCCGAACCGAGGGCGATGTGCTGGATGCCTTCGCCGTGGTACTGGTCGAGGTATTCGGCGATCTGCGATTTGTCGTCGGACGATTCGTTGATGGGAATGCGGATCTTGCCGCAAGGCGAAGTCATCGCCTTCGATTTCAGGCCCGTGTGCTTGCCGGCGATGTCGAAGTAACGGATTTCGCGGAAGTTGAACAGGCTCTCGTAGAAATCGGCCAGTTCCTTCATGCGGCCCCGGTGCACATTGTTGGTCAGGTGATCGATATAGGTCAGGCCGTTGCCGACCGGATTGGGGTCGGCGCCGGGAATGGCGACGAAATCGACGTCATAAATGCTGATGTCGCCGATCGAGCCGGCCGGCACACCGGCGTTCTTGCCGCGCCAGCGGTCGACGAAGTACAGCAGCGAATCGCCCACGCCCTTGATGGCGGGAATGTTCAATTCCATCGGGCCATTCTTGTTATCAAAACCCCAGGCGCCCAGTTCGAGCGCGCGGCGGTAGGCAAAGGCGGCGTCGTCGACGCGGATGGCGATGGCGCACACGGACGGGCCGTGCTGGCGGGCGAAGCGCTGGGCGAACGAGTCCGGCTCGGCGTTGATGATGAAATTGATCTGGCCCTGGCGGTACAGGGTAACGTCCTTGTGGCGGTGGCGGGCGATGGCACTGAAGCCCATCTGCTCGAAGAGCGCGCCCATGGCTTTCGGATCGGGTGCGGCGTACTCGACGAATTCGAAGCCGTCGGTACCCATCGGGTTGTCCCAGGTGTGGATCTGCATGCGTGTCTCCTGTTTTTGTAGGGCACAGTATAGTCCCGCAGGTCCGGCATTAAATTTCAAACCATGGCCGCCAATGGGTCATCGACGCCATTAAATTGCGTAAAATAGCTAAAAATGGAGGAAATATGCCCAAAATTGAGCTTGATAAAACAGATCGCAAAATCCTCGCCATCTTGCAGGCGGACGGCCGGGCGTCCAATCAGGATGTTGCCGATGCCGTCAGCCTGTCGCCCTCGCCGTGCCTGCGGCGCATCAAGCGGCTCGAGGAAGCGGGCGTGATCCGCCAGTACGTCGCCCTGCTCGAGCCCACCCAGATCGGACTGGGATTGCTGGCCTACGTCAACGTGCGGCTGGAAAAACACAAGGAAGGCGCCAGCGCCAACGCGGCCGGGGCGCGCCGCACCTCCAGTTCGCCCCATGCCGATTTTGCCGATTCCGTCGACGGCTGGCCGGAAGTGGTGGCCTGCTATGCGATGACGGGAGAAATGGATTACCTGTTGCGCGTGCACGTCGAAGACATGGAGCACTTTTCCAGGTTCATGATGAAAACGCTGCTGATCCACCCGTCGGTGGCGGATGTGAAGTCCAGTTTTGCCTTGCAGCGCATCAAGGACACCACCGCCCTGCCACTGTTGTAAGGTGCGCCCTAGCGCTCGAACAGCTTGGCGGCGGCGCGGTTGGTGGCCTTGAGCGTGTAGTCGATGGTGGCGAACTGCTCTTCCAGCGCCTCTTGCATCACCGTGCCCGGGCTGGGCGGCGGCAGGCGCAGGTAGGCGTCCGCTTCGCCGTATTCGCGGTGGATTTCCATCCCCGCCTTTTTGGCGATGTGCATCATCGTCTGGTTCGACGACAGGCACTGCATGTACAGGGTGTCGACGTCGGCATTGCGGCAGTGAATTGCCGCCCGCTGAAACAGCTTCGAGCCGATCCCCTGCCCGCGCGCGATGGCCAGCACCGAGACGCCGAATTCGGCCACCTTTTCCTTCACCGTGACGGGGTCGGCGCTGCCCTGCTGGGGTTTCGGCGCGAACGCCAGGTGGCCCACCGCGACGAGCTTGAAGACCCGGTTGTAGACGCCATAAATGGTGTCGCGCTCAAAATTGATCTTGCCGACGTAGGCAATGACTTGCTCGTCCGGCAGCACGGTACCGAAGCGCAGCAGGCGGTCGTCGTTGTTGAGCGACAAAAAATGCTTTCTCATGCGGAAGCGATCGCGCTCTTCCAGTTGCTTCACGCGCACCGTGGGACGGGCGCGGCCCCACGACAGGCCGGCAAACCAGGCGCCCAGGGGCTTGTCAAAAAATCGCTTGATCATCACGGCCTCCACGGTCATGGTGCACTGCACCAAATTGCTATTGTAGCGCAGCGCGACGCGGTATTGACACTGGCTGACGCTATCTTGCCACGGTTTTGTCGAACTGCATGTCCGGCCACTGGGCGCGTGCGCTGACAGTGTAGCCCGATTTTCCCGCCTGCTTGGCGGCGTACATGGCGGCATCGGCATCGGCCAGCAGGGCCGCCGCACCCCGTGCGGCGCCCGCCTGGCCGTGCGCGCTGCTGATGCCGATGCTGGCCGAGATGGTGATCGGCTTGCCGCCGGCCTCGTCGATGCTGCCGATCGCGTCCAGGGTCAGCTGGGCGATGCGGCGCGCCGCTTCGGGCGCATTGACCTGCTCGAACATGACGACGAATTCATCGCCGCCCAGGCGCGCCAGCACGTCTTCCTTGCGCAGGCGCGCGCGCACCCGGCGCGCCACCTCCTGCAGCACCAGGTCGCCGATGCCGTGGCCGTGGGTGTCGTTGACGGCCTTGAAGCCGTCCAGGTCGAAAAACATCACCACCACGGTGTCGTCGCGGCGGCCGGCACGGATCAGAGCGTGCTCAAGCAGGCGACTTAAGTAGGCGTAATTGACCAGCCCCGTCAAGCCGTCGTGGTGGGCCAGTTGTTCCAGCTTGGCCGACTGCGCTTCGAGTTCGACGGTGCGCTCGCGCACCCGCTGCTCGAGCGTGTCGTTGGCTTTCTGCAGGCGCCGGTTGGCGACGTCGAGCAGGCGAAAGGCGCGCAACAGGCGCGCGGCGCCGGCCACCAGCAATAGCAGCAGCACGCCGGAATAGGCGAACAGCCACAGGCGATAGCGCTGCTTTTGCAGCAGCACTTCATCGAATTCGCGGTTGAACTGGCGGCTCAGGCGGTCCACCGCGTCGGCCGTGGCGGTCCTGGCGATGGCCGCTTCCAGGCTGTTTTCCAGCGGCCGCTGGCGCAGCACCACGCGCGTGTGCAACACCAGCGTGTCGATGCTCTCGCCGATGGCGGGCGAGAAGGCGGCCTTTTGCACCAGCACCGTGCCCAGCGAATTTTCAATGCGCGCGCCCAGCGCCGCGTCGGGTACCAGGTTAAAGCGCAGGATATCGGCCAGCAGGGCGTTGAGGGCGCCGTCCAGCGCCAGCACGGTGCGGCTGGGCGCCAGCGCCCCTTCGATGCCCGTCAGCTCCGTCTTCATTTGCGTGATCAGGGGCGGCAGCACGGCCAGCGACTCGCGCAACAGGGCGTTGCCGCCCTTGAACAGGCCCACCAGGCGCTGCTTTTCCTGCAAGGCCGCCTGCATGCGCACGTAGGCGCGCGCGGTGGCGGCGTCGCGCGTCATCGACAGCGAAACGCCCAGCTTGCGTTCGAGTTCCTGCATGCGCGGCAAGGTGCTGTCGAGCGCGCGCGCGCCCGTGTCGAGCCCGATGCGGGCGCGCCAGATGTTGGCGTTCCACTCGGCGTCGAGCTTTTCCAGCTCGCGCACATCGAGCATGACCTGGTTCTGCGCGCCCAGGTCCACCGCCGTGGTGCGGCTGAACAGGAACACCAGCAACACGGACAGTACCAGCAACAGCAACGCCAGCCCCAAGCGGCGGCGCGCGCTCATGGCGCGCACCTGGAAACGGGTAAATCGACTGGCATCATGCTCGGCTCTCCCTGCTGAGTCGGAAGTTCACCTTAGCAGCCAACGATAATTGCCGCGTGGATACTTACGTCTGCTTACGTCTGCTTACGGTTGGCTTGCCGCTTGATCATCGTTGTGATCAAGAACACCAGCGTCGGCCAGCAGGCCGGGGCGCGCCCGCTTGAGCGCCGCCACGCGCGCCGCGTGGACCGCGTCGCCGATGCGCTGGGGGCGCTCGGCATAGCGGGCGGCGACGGCGCCGGCATCAACGGCGCGCACCACCTCGAGGGCGGCGGCCAGATAGGATGCCTGCGGATAGGGCCGGCTGGCGAAGACGGCCGCCTGCGCGGCGTCGGCGCCGCGGCCGCGGTAGTCGCATTCGGCCGCCCGCAACATCTGCGCAAACCGGGCCGGCTTGCGCAAGCCATCGCAGCGTTCGAACAGGGTCACCAGGGTGTTGGCGCGCAGCAGCAGCGCCTGGCCCAGGTTGCCGTGCTCGCGCGCCGTCATCAGGGCCAGGTCGCGGCACTCGTTGGGCACTTTTAAACGCGCGCACACGGCGGCGATCAGGGGCAGCCCCAGGCCTTCGTGGCCGTGGTGGGCGGGCCAGTCGGCCGCCGGCGTGGCGCCCTTGCCCAGGTCGTGCATGAGGGCGGCGAAACGCACGGGCAGCTCGAGCTGCGCGCTGGCCGCGTAATCGATCACCAGCATCATGTGGGCGCCCGTGTCGACTTCCGGGTGGTGCAGGGGCGGTTGCGGCACGCCCCACAGGGCATCGAGCTCGGGCATGATGCGCGCCAGCGCGCCGCACTCGCGCAACACGGCCAGCATGCGCGACGGCGCCGCTTCCATGAGGCCGCGGGCAATTTCCTGCCACACCCGTTCCGGCACCAGCGCATCGACCTCGCCCGCATCGACCATGCTGCGCATGAGCGCCATGGTGGCCGGCGCCACCGTGAAGTCGGCGAAGCGGGCGGCGAAGCGGGCCAGGCGCAGGATGCGCACGGGGTCTTCCGCGAACGCGGGCGAGACGTGGCGGAAAATCCGCGCCTGCAGGTCGGCCTGGCCGCCGAAGGGGTCGGTCAGGCTGCCGTCTTCGCCACGGGCGATGGCGTTGATGGTCAGGTCGCGCCGCACCAGGTCGTCTTCGAGGGTGACCTCGGGCGAAGTGTGGAATACAAAGCCGTGGTAGCCGGGCGCGGTTTTGCGCTCGGTGCGCGCCAGCGCGTATTCTTCGTGCGTGTCAGGGTGCAGGAACACGGGGAAATCCTTGCCCACCGGCCGGAAGCCCTGCGCCACCATCTGTTCGGGGGTGGCGCCCACCACCACCCAGTCGCGGTCGGCGACGGCGCGCCCCAGCAGCGCGTCGCGCACGGCGCCGCCGACAATATATGTTTTCATCAGGACAGTCCGTGCCGCTCAGTCGGGCAGCGCGGCGTCATGGTCGTCGGCGCGGTCCGTCTCGGCCAGCGCTTCGCGCATCCAGCGCGCCACCGCCGGGTGGTTTTCCACCCGTTCGCAATAGGCCTGCAGGGCCGGCGCCAGCGACACGCCGTAAGTCTTAAAGCGCATCACGACGGGCGCAAAAAAGGCGTCGGCGATGGAGAAGGCGCCGAACAGGAAGTCGTGGTGGCCGAAGCGCGACAGGCACTCTTCCCAGATTTCGCAGATGCGGCCGATATCGCCCTGTGCTTCGGCGGTGCGGCCGCGCCCTGGCAGGCGGGCCTTCAGATTCATCGGCATGGCGCTGCGCAGGCCGGAAAAGCCCGAATGCATCTCGGCGCTGACGGCGCGCGCCATGGCGCGCGTGGCGACGTCGCTGGGCCACAGTTGCAGGTCGGGGAACTGTTCGGCGACGTATTCGCAGATGGCCAGGCTGTCCCAGATGGTGATGTCGCCGGCGATGAGCACGGGCACGCGGCCGGCGCCGGAATAGGCGGCGATGCGGGCGGCCGTGTCGGGCTGGTCGAGCAGTACCGTCACTTCGGTGAACGCAATGCCGAAGGCGGTCAGCGCCACCCAGGGCCGCATCGACCACGACGAATAATTCTTGTTGCCAATGATCAGGGTCAGCCCCGGCTGGCGGGCCCGTTCAAGTGTTTGCGACAGGGACGGATCGAGTTCGGTGGTCTGCATGGTCGGGGGCAATTTCAATGAAATTAAATAAAATAAAACCGGTGCGACAGGCGGGCCGTGTCAGCGGCCGGCGCGGGCGCGGAAATCGTCGAAGCGGTCGTGGGGCGACAAGTAGCCGGGCGCCACCGCTTCCAGCGCCGTCAGCTTGATACCGAGCGTCGTCGCTGTCAATGCCTGGATGGCCGGATCGATAACATTGTCGTTTTGCATGGAGTCGAGATTGTCGCGGCTCATCAGGGGCTCGCCCGGCAGCAGCTCGAACAAGCGCGCCTGCAGGCGCCCCAGCGCGGCGGGCAAGCCGATCACGGGGCGCGGGTGGTGCGAGAAGCGGCCCGCCAGGCGCACCAGCTCGGCCAGCGTGTAGATGGCCGGTCCGCCCAGCGCAAACACCTGCTGGCGGGTTTTCGGATCGTGCAGGGCATTGACGAAGGCGCGCGCGACGTCGCCCACGTAAATGGGCTGAAACTCGGCGTCGGCGCAGGCCAGCGGCACCAGCGGCAGAAATTGTTGCATCTTGGCGAACATATTGAGGAAATTGTCGCCGGGGCCAAACACCACCGAGGGGCGGAAAATCGTCGCCGCCACGGCCGGCTCGGCGCGCGCGGCCACTTCGCCGTCCGCTTTCGAGCGCTGGTACATGGACGGGCCGTCGATATCGGCGCCCAGCGCGCTCATGTGCAGGTAGCGCGGCACGCCGGCGGCGGCGCAGGCGGCGACGATGCGGCGTGGAATGTCGACGTGGGCGTGCTTGAATTCGGGGCCGTACGGCGTGCCGCGGCGCGAGTGCAGCACGCCCACCAGGTTGATGGCGGCGCTGGCGCCCTGCAGCATGGGCACCAGGTCGTCGCGACCGATATGGGCCGCCACCACCTGCACGCCGGGCAGCATGGTGAGGTGGCCGGCGCGCTCGGGCCGGCGGGTGGGCACGATGACGCGCGCGCCTTCGCCGGCCAGCTGGGCGATCAGGTGGCTGCCGATGAAACCGTTACCGCCGAAAACGACTACTTTGAAGTCTCGCATATACACCCTTGTTGGATTGGCCTGGCGCCATGCAAACGTGGAACCACGTGCAGGCGCCGGCTGACTGGATTGTCGGCTACGGCAACTGATTGACCCGCGCGCCGCTCGGCGTCACCACCCCCAGCCGGGCCTTGAGCGACTGCGGCTTGTTCTCGAACAGGGTGGCATAGTTGGTGGCGTTGGCCAGCACGTTCTTGACGTAGGTGCGGGTTTCCAGGTACGGAATCGACTCGGCGAAAATCGCCCCCTCCATCGGCGCGTTGAGGGTGGCGCGCCAGCTGCGGGCGCGTCCCGGACCGGCATTGTAGGCGGCGCTGGCAAGCGCCTGCGAGCCATCGGCGTTGGCCAGCACCATGTTCATGTAATTGGCGCCCAACAGGATATTGGTGCGCAGGTCCGTCAGCATGGTGTGGACGAAGTCGGTCAGGCCGATCTTCTTGGCCACGAAGGCGCCCGTCGACGGCATCACCTGCATCAGGCCGGAGGCGCCCACGCCGGAGCGGGCATCGGTGATGAAGCGCGATTCCTGGCGGATCAGCCCGTACACCCAGGCGCGGTCCAGGCCCAGGCTTTGCGTCGTCGGCTGCAGGATGTCATTGTGCGGCGACGGAAAGCGCTGGGTGTAATCGAACTCGGTGCGGGTGCGCTCGGAGGTGTTGACCATGCGGTCGAGAATGTCGTTCTGGCGGGCGAACTCGGCGGCGGCGATCAGCTCGCGCTCGCCCATCTTGCGCAGTTCCCAGTTCCACTCGCGGGTGCCCTCGAAGCGCAGGCGCAGGCTGAAAAATTTCAGCGCGCGGCGCAAGCCCGGGTTGGCCGCCATCGGGGCGATCTCAAAACTGGCCAGCGGCGCGCCGGCGGCGGGAATCGACAGCGGCAAGCCGAGTTCTTCCATCGCCAGCTGCCCATAAAAATTGTTCAGATCGGCAATGCGGGTGAATAGCGCATGGGCCTGCTCGCGCTGGCCAGGCGCTTGCGCCAGCAGGGCGCGGCCCAGCCAGTAGGTCCAGGCGGGATCGGCGCGCAGCTGGGGCGGCATCGCCTCGATGGTCTCGCGCACCATGGCCCAGTCGAGCTGGCGCAGGGCGATGCGGGTTTTCCATTGCAGCTGGTCGGCCGACAGGGGGGCGCCGGCGCTGCGGCGCCAGTACGCGTAGGCGTCGGGCGACAAGGTCATCGAGGCGGCCAGGGCCACGCTGGCCCAGCCGGTGGCCTGCTCTTGCGGGCTCAGCTTGGGTGCATTTTTTTCCAGCGCCACGGTGGCCAGCTTGAGCGTGGTGCGGGCCATGCGGCCGATGGCGACGAGGTAGATTTCATGGTCGATGCTGCTCGCGCCAAGGCCGCGCGCCAGCGCCAGCGCGGGCAGATCGACCGCCTGCGCCGTCAGATTTTCCGCCCCGCCCAGCAATGCGGCGGTGCGCTTGGCGGGGCCGGTGGCGTGGGTTTCGCCCGCCAGGCGCAGCTGCGCCAGCAAGTCGTCGCGGTCGAACTGGTGCGACTGGGCCAGGGTGGCGATCAGGAGCGCGCAGGCTTCGCCGTAAGCGGGCGGATTGATCAACAGGGCGCGCGCGTCGGCCGTCACCCGTTCGCCTTTCAAGGCCCGCGAGACGAGCGCGTAGCACTTGACCTGGGTGTCGTCGTTGAGCACGAACAGGGGCAACTGCTGGTCGAAATTGGCCCAGTCGCGCTGCTTGCCCAGTTCGAGCAGCCAGTCGTTGCGCAGGCGGTCGGCGATGGCACTGCCCTTCCAGCGCTCGAGAAAGGCGCGCGCCTCGACGGCCGACGCTTCGCGCAGGCGCGGCTTGAGGCGGTAGTAATCGACATACGAGGCAATCTCGTAGGCGGGCAGGCGGGCGGCATAGCTGGCGGCGGCGCTGGCATCGTCCTGGCGCGCCGCTTCGCGCAGCAGCAAAAAATTGTCATCGTCGGCGCGGCTGGCCGCCGCCGCAGGACTGAGGGGAACGGGCGCGCTGGCATACTGGACGCCGCCCGGCTGCGGCGTTTGCGCGCGTGCGTCGATGCCGCCGACCGCGGTCGCGGCCAGTACAATGGTGCTGACTAATTTCGGCAAAAACATCTTTTCCACTCTCTGTAAGCTGCAAATCCTCGCCCATGAATGGCACTCCCAGAATACCACGCGCCCCCACCGAACAACCAGCGCAGGCGCCAAGCGAGACGGGGTCGACCGTCGACAAGGCGACGCTGCGGCGCCAGCTGGCCGCCCGCCGCGCCGCCATCGACGGCGCCGACAAGCTGCGCCGGGACGCGCAGATCGGCGCGCTGCTGCTGGCGTGGTGCGCACAGCATCGCATCGACACGCTGGGCGTGTACTGGCCATTGCAAGGCGAAGTGGACCTGTCGGCCACCTTCGCCACCCTGGCCGACCAGGGTGTGCAACTGGTCTTGCCGGTGGTGCTGGCGCGCCACGCGGCGCTGGGCTTTGCCGCCTGGACGCCGGGCCAGGCCATGCACAAGGATGCGATGGGGGTGGCGGTGCCGGCACAGCCGACCATGGTGGCGCGCCCGCCCGCGCTGCTGGTGCCCTGCCTGGGATTTGATACGCGCGGCTTCCGGCTCGGCTATGGCGGCGGTTACTACGACCGCACGCTGGCGGCGCCGCCGCGGCCGCTGACGGCGGGCATTGCCTACCGTTGCCAGCTGGCGGCGTTCGACACGCAGGCGCACGATGTGGCGCTCGACGTGGTGCTGACCGAGGCGGGCGCCGTGGCCGCCGCCGCGGGGGCGTGAGCGGCGCCGTGACGGGCCCGCAGCAATTTTTCTGCCCGCGCTTTGAACCTTTTGCCGACCAGGCGGTATCTACCGGGACAATCAGAAAGCAGGACCGTGGATAGAACACCCGACGATTTTACGATGCTGGCCCGCACAAGCGCGGGAGAAGCGTGCCTGCTCGGCCACATTGCAGCGGAAAACCGGCGCGCGTTCGAAGCCTTGTATCGGGCGTACTTTCCCCGGCTGACGCGCTTTTTGCACCGCATGACGCGCAACCCCATGCTGATCGAGGAAATCGTCAACGATACCCTGCTGGTGGTGTGGCGCAAGGCCGCCACCTTCGACGGCAGCAGCAAGGTGTCGACCTGGATCTTCGCCATCGCCTACCGGCGCGCCTGCAAGAGCCTGCAGGCGTTCGACGAGCCGGTCGATGCCGGCATCGATGAGCGCGAAGGCGCCGATGCCGACCGGCCCGAGTGGCAGTTCGACCAGTTGCGCATGGCGCAGGCGGTCGATGTCGCCCTGGCCGCCCTGCCACTGGCACAACGCACAGCCTTCCAGCTGACTTTTTATCATGACATGAGCTATACGGAAATCGCGCAAATCATGGACTGTCCCGTCAATACCATCAAGACGCGCCTGTTTCATGCGCGCAAGCGCCTGGCCGTGCTGCTCGACGGCCAGCTCGAGGGCCGGCCATGACGCCCCACGGCGGCGACCCCGCCTTCCTGCAGGCGCACGCCCAGGCGCAGCAGGCGCTGCCCTGGCTGGCCAACGGCAGCCTGGCCGACCCGGAACGCGCGCTGGTGCAGGCCCATCTTGAAATATGCGGGTCCTGCCGCGCCGAACTGGCCCTGCTGCACACGCTGCGCGGCGCCGGCCCCGGCCCGGCGCCCCACTGCGACGTCGAGCGCGCGCTGGCGCGCCTGCTGCCGCAGCTCGACGCGGCCGCCCCACTAGCGCCGCCGCAGGCGGCGACGCTGCGCTGGCGCGAACGGCTGGCCGCCAACGACCGCTACTGGCTGCGCGCCGGCGTGGCCCTGCAAGGCTGCGTGATCGCCGCCCTGGCCATCCTGCTGGCACAGTCGCCGGCCGGCGCGGACCGCCAGGCCGGCGCCTACCGGGCGCTCGCCGCCAGCGCCGCCGTGCGTAGCGCGATGGTGGTGTCCTTCCAGCCCGACACCCCGGAGCGCGAGTTGCGCCGCATCCTGCAGGCGAGTGGCGCGCGGGTGGTGGGCGGGCCGACCGCCACCGGCGCCTGGCTGCTCGAGGCGGACGGTGGGCCGGCAACGCTGGCGCGCCTGCGCGCCGAGCCGGCCGTCGTGCTGGCCGAATCGCTGGGCACGGCGGGCGCACCGTGAGCCGCCTGCGCACCGTGCTGGCGGGCCTGGCATTGACGCTGGGCGCGCTGCTGCACGCGGGGGCGGGCGCGGCGCCGCACGAGCAGGCGCTGGCGGCCGCGCACGCAGTGCCCGCTGAACAGGCCGACCCGACCGACCCGGCCGACCCGGCGGCGCACCAGGTGCTGGTGATGCTGCGCCTGCCGCCCAAACACTACCGCCCCGACGGCGCCTACGGCGGCGGCTACATGAGCGACACCGGCAGCGCTGCGCGCCGCCGCCTTGCCGGCGAACTGGCCGCCGCGCACGGCCTGCGCCTGCGCGATAGCTGGCCCATGCCCGCCATCGGCGTCGACTGTTTCGTCATGGAAGAGCCCAGCGGGGCGCCACTGGGGCGCGTGCTGGCCGCGTTGGCGCGCGACGCGCGGGTGGCGTGGGCCCAGCCGCTGGCCCAGTACCAGGGCATGGCCAGCGCCGACCCGCTGTATCCGATCCAGCCGGCCGCGCTCGACTGGCACCTGGCCGAGCTGCACCGGGTCAGCACGGGCCGCCGCGTGCTCGTCGCCGTCGTCGACAGCGGCGTCGACGCCAACCACCCCGACCTGGCCGGCCAGTTTCAGGTGCGGCGCAACTTCGTCGATGACGGACCCGATGTTGCCGAGGCGCACGGCACCGCCGTCGCCGGCATCATCGGCGCCCGCGCCAACAATGGCGTGGGCATCGCCGGTGTCGCCCCCGGCGCCCGCCTCATGGCCCTGCGCGCCTGCTGGGAGACGGGCGGCCAGGGCGCCCGCTGCAACACCCTGAGCCTGGCCAAGGCGATCAATTTCGCGCTCGAGAACGGTGCGCGCATTATCAACCTGAGCCTGGCCGGACCGCCCGACCGCCTGCTGCAAAGCCTGCTCGATGCGGCGCTGGCGCGCGGCATCGTCGTGATCGGCGCCGCCGATCCGCAACGTGCCGACGGCGGTTTTCCCGCCTCCCACCCGGGCGTCATCGCCGTCGCCCGCACGGGCGAGCGCCATCGGCCGCAAGCGGGCATCGCGTATGCGCCCGGCACCGACATTCCCACCTGTGTGCCGGGCACCGGCTGGGGCATGGTATCGGGCTCGTCCTTCGCCGCCGCCCACGTGGCCGGCCTGGCCGCCCTCATCACCGAGCTGCGTCCGCGCGCCCCCGTGGCGGCGCTGCGGCGCGAACTGGCCAGCGCCAGCGGCACGCCGGGCCAGGCGATCTCAGCGGCAACTGCTAACATAGACGCGTGCGCCACTCTCGCGCGGGTGGCCAATGCCTGCGTTTGCCTATGTTCCCCGACCACCGTCTCAAAAAATTCGCTCTCTCCCTGATCGCGCTGTGCCTTGCCGCCCCGGCCCGCAGCCAGACCAGCGCCGACCTGAGCTTGCTGTCGCAATATGCGGGGCGCGGGGTCGCCTTCGACCCCGACCCGGTGCTGCAACTGCGCGTCGAGCACGATACCGATCAAGGCTGGTATGGCGGGGTGTTCGCCTCGCCGGTGGCCATCGGCGGGCGCCGCCAGGGCCAGCTCACCACCTATGGCGGGCGGGCGCAGCGGCTCAGTTCGACGCTGTCCTGGGACGCCGGCATCAGCCGCAGCGTCTACCTGCGCGATGCCAGCTTGAACTACCACGAGTGGTACGTGGGCCTGGCGCTCGACCGTGCCAGCGCGCGCCTGTTCTATTCGCCCGCCTACTATGGCGATGAGCGCAGCGTCTATCTCGATCTGAACGGCGCGTATCCGCTGGGCGAGCGCTTGAGCCTGGCACTGCACGGCGGCTTGCTCCATCCGCTCGACGAGCCGCGCGGCGCCGCCCGCCTGATCGACCTGCGCCTGGCGCTGGTGGCCGACCTGGGCGATTACAGCCTGCAGGCGGGCTGGCAAGTCAAGGGCCAGGCCTACCTGGCCGGCACCACCCGTGCCCGCGCGCTGACGGCCAGCATCAGCCGGCGCTTCTGAATGGATTTCTCCATTTAAATTTCCACGACATTGAACCTTTTCAGTTCCCCACGGTATTAATAGGGCAGACGTCCCGACTCAGGGGCGTGCACGTGGCGCGATCGCGACCGGATCAATTCGACCCCCGGCGCATTCAATGGAATGAACAAACAATGAAAAAAACGATGGTAGTTTGCTGCATGGGCTTGCTGTTTTCGGCACAGCAGGCGATGGCGGCGAGTTCGGCCGGCTGTGAAGGCGGCGGCTTTACCGTGCTGGGAAAAACCGGCTCGCAGACTGCCACGGTCGCACCGGGCAGCGTCGGCTCGGTGTTTCGCGTGCAGGGCCGTTACGTCCAGTTCGACGTCGATGCCGCCACCTTTGGCGTGCTCAACTATACCTTGACGGGCGCCGCCAACACGCTCGACATCACCGGCGGCAAGTCGACCCCGGTGTTTGAGAGCAAGATGCCGGACCACCGGGGCCTGCTGCTCAACGGCAGCGTCAGCGTCGAACTCAGTAGTTCCGCCGACATCGTCCTCACCCGCAGCGGTGCGGGCCTGACGATGAAAATCCAGGCCAAGGATTGCGCCAATGGCGGCCTGTTCCAGATGGAAGTGGCGCGCGCCGACGACGGCAAAACCGTGTTCACGCACAAGCTGGCGCAAAGTGCGTTTTATTATGACAACCGCAATTTCCGCAACCGCGAAGGCGACACCGTGGTCTACAAGGACACCACGCTGAAAGTGACGCCGCGCATCAATTTCGGCAACGACTATGCGGCAAAATTTGTCGGCCGCGACAGCCCGCAGTTCGCCGACCGCATCGCCGAGCCCCTGTGCGCCAACAACATCGTCACGCGCACGGGCAGCATCGCCAAGGTGCTCCATTGCGGCGGCGTGTCGCAATGGTCGGTCGCCAGCGGCGGCCGCATGGGCCAGGTGATGGGGGAAGACGCGACGGAAGTGGCGCCACCGGCGACTGTGTGCACCCACAAGTGCCAGGCACAAAACCAGACGCGCGGCGCCGCCACGGTGCTCGGCGCGCCGTTTCCGGTGGCCGATGCGGATCGCTTGAAAGGGCGCTTGCCGCAATAAGACCGGCGCGGCCGTGATGTGCTCAGGCGATGCCGCGTGCGGTGTCGCCTTTTTTTATGGGACGGCACGCTTGCGAAAAATACACACGACGATATCGCTCTTGAATAGATTCAGGAATGGCATGGCGCAGCGGATCGCGATGTATTGAACGTAGGCCATGGCGGTGCTGCCCGTGCCAACGCAGCTGATGCGTTCCCACAAGCCATCGGCGCGGACCGACGGCAGCTCGAAGGCATCGATTTCCTCAAAGCCCCTGGCGTGGACCAGCTGTTGCAAATTGGCTGGGCTGAAATAATGCACATGCGGCGACGGCAAGCCTTTTTGCCACATGCGGTTGAATGGGCCTTCGACACCGGCCCGCTTGAACAGCTTGGACAGCCGGTAAAACAGACCGGTGCTGCTTGGCAGGTTCAGCACCAGGATCCCGTCCTGGTGCAGGCGGGCATGAACGTCGTCGAGCGCGGCGCCGATATGTGGAATATGTTCAATGACATCGTTGAACACGATGACGTCGAATTCTTCCTCCGCGCTCAAGATGTCGGGAAAATAGCCGTTGCGAACTGGCAAACCTTTTGCCGCCGTTTTCTTGAACACGTACTCGTCCGGCTCCACCCCCATGACCTCGAAATCGGCGCGCGCCTGCTCGAGGAACCAGCCGTGCGCGCAGCCCACATCGAGCAGGCGCGGCCGCGCCCGTGCAAGCTGCTTCCTGGCCCGCGCGACGATGACCTTGAAACTCGCGTTACGGATACTGCGCAGGGCCGCTTCGCGTTTTTCTTCATCGAGAAAATGGTGTTCGTGCGCTTGATTGATGGCCGGTGCCAGCGCCGCGCTTTCGTAGCCACACGCCGTGCAGACCCTATGCCACACGGCCAGACCAGCGCTTTTTCGCTTGCCGCACACGATACAATCGACTGATTCGAGCATTCAGTAATCCTTGACCGGAAATTTCAAAAGCCGAAGCATGCAAGCTACATGCATGCGCCGCCGAATTGATACAACTGGTCAATTTACCCGAATTTGTCGCCCAAAAACGCTCCAATTGTTTCAAAACTGGAAATATTTTGAGCTTGTCATCAAGCCACTGCTGCCGTCCTGCTCATGGACGCCCGGACAAACGCTGCCACAGGGCAGTGGTGGGCCCGGCCTGGTTCATGCTGTAAAAATGCAGGCCGGGCGCGCCGCCTTTCAACAGCTTTTCGCACAGATCGGTCACCACGTCGAGGCCGAAGGCTTTGATGGAGGCGCTGTCGTCGCCGAAGCTGGCCAGTTTTAAACGCACCCAGCGGGGGATCTCCGCGCCGCACATGTCGGAAAATCGCAACAGCTGTGTGTAGTTGGTGATCGGCATGATGCCGGCCACGATGGGCACATCGACGCCCAGTTTGTTCGCTTCATCGACAAAGCGGAAATAGGCGTCGGGGTTGTAAAAATACTGGGTGATGGCGGCATTGGCGCCGGCGTTGATCTTGGCGGCGAAATGCTTGAGGTCGTCCTGGGGCGAGCGCGCTTGCGGGTGCATCTCCGGGTAGGCCGCCACTTCGATGTGAAACCAGTCGCCCGTCTCGGCGCGGATGAATTCAACGAGCTCGCTGGCGTAGCGCAATTCGCTGCCGCCGCCGTAGCCGCTGGGCAAATCGCCGCGCAGGGCCACCACCCGCTTGATGCCGGCGGCCTGGAACTGGCCCAGCACCTCGCGGATCGAGGCGCGCGAGCCGCCCACGCACGACAGATGGGGCGCGGCGACGTGGCCTTCCTGCAAAATCTCGCGCACGGTGTCGAGCGTGCCCTGCTGGGTGCTGCCGCCGGCGCCAAAGGTGACGGAAAAATATTTCGGCCCCAGCGCGGCCAGCTTGGCGCGCGCGGCGCGCAGCTTGTCGGCCCCTTCCGGCGTTTTGGGCGGATAAAACTCGATACTGAAATTGGTGGTTTCCATCTTGCGTATATTCAATCTTTGCGCAGCAATAGTGTCGATAAGGCCCATGAAATCACGCTGTAGAGGATGGCGGCGAGGAAGGCCGCCCAGAATCCGGTCACATGAAAACCATCGACCAGTTGCGCCACTGCCCAGAACAGGGCGGCGTTGATGACCAGGATAAACAGACCCAGCGACACAACGGTCACGGGCAGGGTGAGGATGACGAGGACGGGGCGAATCAGGGTGTTGACCAGGCCCAGCACGAGGGCGGCGATGAGCGCGGTGCCGACGTTGGTGACAGTCACGGAATGCATGAGGTAAGGCAGGGCCATCAGGGCGACGGCGTTGATAATCCAGGTCAGGATCAGACGCATGGGAGCCTCTATGAGGTGAATGAGGAACGACACCGGGCGCGACGATCGCCGCGCCCGGCTTGGTACAAGCGCTACTGGCTAATTAATAGCGGTAGGTGTCGGGCTTGTACGGACCTTCCTTGCTGACGGTGATGTAAGCGGCTTGCTCATCGGTCAGCGTGGTCAGTTGGGCGTTGAGCTTTTTGAGCTGCAGGCGCGCCACTTTTTCGTCGAGGTGCTTGGGCAGCACGTAGACGCCGACCGGGTACTGGTCGATGTTGGCAAACAGTTCGATCTGGGCGATGGTCTGGTTGGCGAACGACGAGCTCATCACGTACGACGGGTGACCGGTGCCGCAACCGAGATTGACCAGGCGACCTTCGGCCAGCAGGATGATGCGCTTGCCCGACGGGAAGATGATGTGATCGACCTGGGGCTTGATGTTGTCCCACTCGTATTTTTTGAGCGAGGCGACATCGATCTCGTTGTCGAAGTGACCGATGTTGCAGACGATGGCCTGGTCTTTCATGGCCAGCATGTGCTGTTCCGTCAGGATGTGATAGTTGCCCGTGGCGGTGACGAAAATGTCGCCGTGTTCGGCCGCGTAATCCATGGTGACGACGCGGAAACCTTCCATCGCCGCCTGCAGGGCGCAGATAGGATCGATTTCGGTGACCCACACCTGGGCCGACAGGGCGCGCATGGCCTGGGCGGAACCCTTGCCGACGTCGCCGTAACCGGCGATGACGGCGACCTTGCCGGCGATCATGACGTCGGTGGCGCGCTTGATGCCATCGACCAGCGATTCACGGCAACCGTACAGATTGTCGAATTTCGACTTGGTGACGGAATCGTTGACGTTAATGGCCGGAAAGGCCAGCTTGCCCTCCTTGTGCATCTGGATCAGGCGGTGCACGCCGGTGGTGGTTTCCTCGGTCACGCCCATGATGTGCGGCAGGCGTTTCGAATACCACTGGGGATCGCGCGCCAGGTGCTGCTTGATCGAGTTGAACAGGCAGATTTCCTCTTCCGAACCGGGAGTGGCCAGCACGCTGATGTCGGTCTCGGCACGGGTGCCCAGGTGCAACAACAGGGTGGCGTCGCCGCCATCGTCGAGGATCATGTTCGAGTAGACGTTCTGGCCGGGCCACTCGAAAATGCGGTGGCTGTAATCCCAGTATTCGTCCAGCGTTTCGCCCTTGACGGCGAACACGGGAGTGCCGGCGGCGGCAATCGCGGCGGCGGCGTGATCCTGGGTCGAGTAGATGTTGCACGATGCCCAGCGCACTTCGGCGCCCAGCGCTTCGAGCGTCTGGATCAGCACGGCGGTCTGGATCGTCATGTGCAGCGAACCGGTGATGCGCGCGCCCTTCAAAGGCTGGCTGGCGGCGAATTCTTCACGAATTGCCATCAGGCCCGGCATTTCGGTTTCGGCAATCTTGATTTCTTTGTTACCCCATGCGGCCAAGCTGATGTCGGCGATGTGGTAGTCGTTGATGGTTTTGAGTACGGCGTTCATCACGCCCTCCTTTCAGTTGAGAAAAAGGTACGTGAGCGCAGTTGCAAAAATCCGAGCCTGGCGAAAGTGTTGATTCGTCGCAACGCTCCTCGGGTTGAAGAAGTCTATCACAGGATTGCTCAGTTGGCGCGGCACGCCACTACCCCATAATGATGTAGAGGAACAACTTTTGCCCGTTTATACTGCTGCCAATTCTATTTGTGGAGCGTGCATGAAGGATGAACAGGTCAGTATTGCCTGCGATAACACCGTGGTCCAGGCCGATGGCAGCTTGCGCATCGTCGAGTCGATGTTCAGTACCGTGTGCGACCTCGCGCGCGACCATGGCGAAGTGCTCTCGCGCCTGCACCCCGTCAAAAAAGAGCGGTTCGACCAGGTGCTCACGGGCGCCGCCACGGTGGCCAGCCTGCCGGACCGGCGGGTCGATATCGAATTGCACGTCAACAATCTGCGCGGCGGCGTCGAGGTGATCGATTACGCCGACCTGGTGCGCCACCACGCCGCCCCCGTGATCGGTGAAGCCCACGGCCGCGGTTTCGAACCGGGCGCCGAGCCCGTGATCCGCCAGGTGCGCGATAAAAGTTTCAGGCTGCTGTTTCACGCCATGCCGCCGCGCCATCATCGCCTCGGCGCCGCCTTCGACGCCGAGCACTTCTGCGAGCATCTGGTGGCCAGCTGCGCCGCCGACATGCACCGCGATGACCGCGATGTCTTCTATATAGCGCAAACGGCGCAAGCGACCCACATCAAGGAAATCTTCGCGTTCCTGCGCGACTACCAGGGGGTGCTGCCGGTGGCGTGAACGCGACGGGCAGCGTGCCGCCAGCGGGCAAAAAAAAGGCCGCCCTGCAAGCGGCGGCCCATTGACTGCGTGTGACCGGTTTACCGGCGGATCAGGACAGGCCCGCCTCCGCGCGCAGCAGCGCCACTTTGTCGGTGCGTTCCCAGGTGAATTCCGGCTCTTCGCGGCCGAAGTGGCCGTAGGCCGCGCTCTTCTGGTAAATCGGGCGCAGCAGGTCGAGCATCTGCACGATGCCCTTTGGCCGCAAATCAAAGTGCTCCATCACCAACTGGGCGATTTTTTCATCGGAAATCACGCCGGTGCCTTCGGTGTAGACGGTGATGTTGATGGGCTTGGCCACGCCGATGGCGTACGACACCTGCACCTGGCACTGGCGCGCCAGGCCGGCGGCGACGACGTTTTTCGCCACGTAACGGGCGGCGTAAGCGGCCGAGCGGTCCACTTTCGACGGATCCTTGCCGGAAAACGCGCCACCGCCGTGGGGCGCGGCGCCGCCGTAGGTGTCGACGATGATCTTGCGGCCGGTCAGGCCGCAATCGCCCTGCGGGCCGCCGATGACGAAGCGACCGGTCGGGTTGACCAGGTAGCGCGTGTCGGTGAGCCATTCGCGTGGCAGCACCTGCTTGATGATTTCTTCGATGACCGCTTCTTCGATCTGGCTGTGGCTCACGTCCGGGTGATGCTGGGTCGACAACACCACCGTGTGCACGCCGACGGGACGGCCGTCGACGTAGCGCAGGGTCACTTGTGATTTCGCATCCGGGCGCAGCCACGGCAGGCGGCCATCCTTGCGCAGTTGCGACTGGCGTTCGACCAGGCGGTGCGCGTAGTGGATGGCGGCCGGCATCAGCTCAGCCGTTTCATCGCAGGCGTAGCCAAACATCAGGCCCTGGTCGCCAGCGCCCTGGTCGAGATCGAGGCCGGCGCCTTCGTCGACGCCCTGGGCGATGTCGGGCGACTGCTTGTCGTAGCAGACCATCACGGCGCAACCTTTATAGTCGATGCCGTACTCGGTGTTGTCGTAGCCGATGCGCTTGATGGTTTCGCGGGCGACCTGGATGTAGTCGACGTTGGCGTGGGTGGTGATTTCACCGGCGAGCACCACCAGACCCGTGTTGCACAGGGTCTCGGCGGCCACGCGGGCGCTGGGGTCCTGGGTCAGGATGGCGTCGAGGATGGCGTCCGAGATCTGGTCGGCGACCTTGTCGGGATGGCCTTCGGAGACGGATTCGGAAGTAAAAAGATAGTCGTTGGACATGGCAATTTCCTGTACTGGATTGAATAAACTGTCGCAGTCAGGGCCTTTGCCTGCGACGCTTTAGCGACATTTATATTCCGCTTCGCAAGTTGTCTAATTAACTCGGCGGTTCCTGCTCGTGGTATTTTACGCTCCTTACGAAATTTTAGCTCGACTAGACGCCCTGTTGCAGGCGCGCCGCACCCCATGCTAGTACTCCTGTTCCGTCTTCTTTCTTTTTTACCATTGCGCCTCTTGCATGCGATGGGCGCCGCGCTCGGCTGGGTCGTGTATGGCCTGTCACCGTCCTACCGGCGGCGCCTGCGCGGCAACCTCGCGCAGGCCGGCTTCGGCGCCGTGCTGCCGCACGCCATCGCCGAGGCGGGCAAGGCCATGTTCGAACTGCCCTTCGTGTGGTGCGCCCGGCCCGAACGGGTAGCGGCCTGCGTCGTCGAAGACAATTACGCCGTGTTCGAGCAAGCGCTGGCGGCCGGCCGCGGGGTGGTGCTGCTCACGCCCCACCTGGGCTGTTTTGAAGTCACCGCCCAGCAGGTGGCGCTGCGCACCCGCTTGACGGTGATGTACCGCCCGCCCAAGCAGGCCGCCCTGAAACCGTTGATCGAAGGCGCGCGCGCGCGCGCCAACCTGCAACTGGCGCCGGCCACCCTGGCGGGCGTGCGGATCCTCGCCCGCAGCCTGAAAAATGGCGAGCCGATCGGCGTGCTGCCCGACCAGGTGCCACAGCACGGTGAAGGTGTGTGGGCGCCGTTTTTCGGTCAGAGCGCCTACACCATGACCTTGCCGGCGAAGCTGGCGCAGATGGGGAAATCGCCGGTGGTGCTGCTGTTCGCCGAGCGCTTGCCAAAAGGACAGGGATACCGGGTGCGCTTTGCCCCGTTCGAAGGCAGCCTCGACGGCACCCCCGCCCAGCAGGCCGCCGCCGTCAACCGTGCCATGGAACAAATGATTGCAAAATGCCCCGCCCAATACAACTGGAGTTATAACCGCTACAAGCAGCCCGACGGCGTGAGCGCCCCGCGGGAGGGCGCATGAGACTGGTCGTTGGCCTGATGTGGCTGCTGCACTGGCTGCCCCTGCCCCTGCTGGGCCGCTTTGGCACACTGGTGGGCACGCTGCTGTTTGCCGTGCTGCGCGCGCGGCGCCGGATCGCCCTGATCAATTTACGCCTGTGCATGCCGGCACTGAGCGAAGACGAACGCATCGCGCTGGCGCGCGGCCATTTTCAGGCCTATGCGCGCAGCATCTTCGAGCGGGCGATCCTGTGGTGGGCGCCACCGGCGCGCTTGCGCCGCCTGATCAAGATCAGCCCCGCGGTGCCGCTGGAACAGATGGCGGCCGGGCCGGTGGTGCTGCTGTGTCCGCACTTTGTGTGCCTCGACGTGGCCGGCGTCGCCGTCGCCATGGTGGCCTCGGCCAGCTCGATGTACGTGGCGCAAAAAAACCGCGTGTTCGACGAGGTCTTGCGCAAGGGACGGTCGCGTTTCATGCCGGTGCGCCTGTTTTCCCGCAAGGACGGTATCAAGCCCATCATGCGCGCCCTGCGCGAGGGCTTGCCCTACTTTATGTTGCCGGACATGGACTTTGGCGACAAGGACGCCCCCTTCGTGCCGTTTTTCGGCGTGCCCGCCGCCACCCTGACCGCCACCGCCCGCATTGCCGCGGCCACGGGCGCGGCCGTGATCCCCGTGGTCGCCACATTCTTGCCCAACTACCAGGGCTGGCAGGTAAAATTCTATCCGGCCTGGGACGATTACCCGGGCGACGACATGCTCGCCGCCACCGGCCGCATGAATGCCTTCATCGAAGAGCGGGTACGCGAAGCGCCGGCCGAATATTTCTGGACCCACAAACGGTTTAAAACACGCCCGCCCGGCGAGACCTCCCCTTACGCCTGACCGACCACGACCATGAAGCTCAAATTCACCAAGATGCACGGCGCCGGCAACGATTTCATCGTCGTCAACGCGATTGACCAGCAGGTCGACCTGTCCGCGGCCCAGTGGGCGCGACTGGCCGACCGCCGCTTCGGCATCGGCGCCGACCAGATCCTGGTGGTGGAACCGGGGCCGGCGCCCGGCATCGATTTTCGTTACCGCATTTTCAATAACGATGGCGGCGAAGTCGAACAATGTGGCAACGGCGCGCGCGCCTTCGTCAAATTCGTCATCGAACAGAAAATGACCAGCAAGCGGGCCATCCGCGTGCAGACCATGAACGGCGTGATCGAGCCGCGCATGGAAGAGAACGGCGCCATCACCGTCGACATGGGCGAGCCCGTGCTCGACGCAGCGCAGGTGCCGTTCGACGCCGCCGGGCTGGTCGCCGTGCCCGAAGGGGCCGACCGCTTGTGGCCCCTGTCGATCGGCCAGCCCGACGGCAGCAGCGCCACCGTGCTGTTTTCGGTCGTCTCGATGGGCAACCCGCATGCCGTCCAGGTGGTCGACGATGTCGACACCGCGCCGGTGCTGGCAACGGGCGCGGCCATCGAACACCACCCGCGCTTCCCCAAGCGGGTCAATGCCGGCTTCATGCAAGTGCTCAACCGCCAGCATGTGCGCCTGCGCGTGTTCGAACGGGGCGCCGGCGAAACGCTCGCCTGCGGCACCGGCGCCTGCGCCGCCGTGGTGGCCGGCATCCGCCGCGGCCTGCTCGACTCGCCCGTGCAGGTCGATGCCCGCGGCGGCACCTTGCAAATCGCCTGGGCCGGCGCCGGCACTGCCGTTTTTTTGAGCGGACCGGCCGAAACGGTCTTCGAAGGCGAAATAACGCTCTAAATTGGTGCAAGCCTGCTGCATTAATGGCATCACTGGTGCATACAATGCACCGCCGCGTTTCATAAAAACAACAGCTTTGTCGGAATTATTGGCTTTCGCCCAAGTGCTTAGCCCATAATTGACCAATCCGGCATTGTTGACGCAGCAAGCATTTAAGGTTCACCACATCGGCGTGCTCAGGAACATGACGCAAGTCGATGATTAAACGGATTCTACCGATTTACTTTTAAAGGATTGATACATGAAAAAATCACTTTTGGCAGTGGCACTTCTGGGCGCATTCGCCGGTGTTGCACAAGCACAAACCGCAGTTCAGATCTACGGCACCGTCGATGCAGGCGTCACCAAGCGTAGCGACCAGACCCTGGCCATCGGCAAACGTGCCAACAACACCCTGGGCTTCAAAGGTACCGAAGACCTGGGCAATGGCCTGAAAGCCCTGTTCCAACTGGAGATTCGTTACGAGCCGGACACCGGCACGATCGAACAAGGCGCCGGTGGCGTTCAGCGCCCCCTGTTCCAGGGCCAGAGCCGCGTTGGCCTGCAAGGCGACTTCGGTATGATCCGTCTGGGCCGTGGCCTGACCGCATTCCAGGAGTCGAGCACCGCCTTCGAACCATGGCACGGTCTGCCAACCCCGGCCGGTTTCCAAACCGACCTGCAAGTGGCTGGCTACACCTCGGACCCACTGGGTTACACCGGCAACTCGACCAACCGTTTCTCGAACGCCGTGTTCTACAACTCGCCTGAGTTCATGGGCTTCCAGGTCAACACCACCATCGGCATGAAAGAAGCCCTGGGCGGTCCTTACGTCGGTCGCGGTACCACCGCTGCACCTCAGTACGCCGCTGGCAAAGAAGCGTCGACCCTGCCATTCTCGGTGTCCGGTACCTACAAAAATGGTCCTGCCGCCCTGATGCTGGCCGCCGAGCGCAACGCCGTCGAAAGCCGCCTGATGTCGATCGCCGGTTCGGTGATGGCCTCGAACGAACTGAAACTGATGGCGTCGTACCAGCGTCAGAACCAGAGCAACACCGTGAACGCCAACCCGATCACCAAAGCATGGATCCTGGGCGCGAACTACACCATGGGCCCAGGCAAGATCCTGGCCGGTTATGGCCAGAAGTCGCCAGACGGCGTCGCCAAGACCAAGCAAGCATCGCTGGGCTATGAGTACAGCCTGTCGAAGCGTACCTACCTGTACGCAGATGCTTCGAAGAAAAAAGGCGGCGTTCAAGTGCCTAGCACCATCAACACCTACTCGCTGGGTGTGAACCACGCTTTCTAATGTGACGCGCGGGTGACCGCGCAGCACGGCGAAGCGACAAGGCGGAGATGAGCAATCATCTCCGCCTTTTTTCATTGGGCGCAATGCTGCACTGCACCGTGTATGTTTTACGCAACCAAGGATGCTCCACTGAATTTGCCGTCTGTACAGGCTTGTGGAACGATGGCATATTGATCTCATACGAATTAGTACGCACGTTCGTTTTATAAAAAATAGACCTATCCTTGGAGACGTAATGAAAACAAAGTTCCTCGCTGTCCTCGTTGCAAGCTGCTTCGCCGTTCCGGCGATGGCCCAGTCCAATGTCTCGATCTACGGGGTGGCAGATGCCGGCCTGATGAAGCAAAGCGGCCAGACCCTGCGCGTGGTCAGCGGCATCGCCGACGGTTCGCGCCTCGGTTTCAAGGGCAGCGAAGATCTGGGCGGTGGCATGCGCGCCATTTTCAACCTGGAAGCGCGCGTCGAACTCGACACCGGCAGCCAGAAGCCCACCCTGCTGTCGGACGAGCAGGGCCTGTACCTGACGCGCGGCATGGGTCCCGGCTTCACCACCGTGCTGGCCCCGCTGGGCGCGACCAATTCGAACGCCCTCTCGGGCGCCCTGCTGCAGCAGATCCGCGGCGGCCTGCAAGTGAAAAACGCGCCGGCCGTCAATCCGGAAGGCGCACTGTTCGACCGTACCGCCTACGTTGGCCTGGTGACCCCGGGCGGCGCCGTCATGCTCGGCCGCATGTACACCCCGGGCTATGAAGTGTTCGCCGCCGCCGATGCCTTCGAAAGTGGCACCGCCGGCACCTGGGGCGGCATCACCGGCGGCACCGCCGGCTTCACCAACCTGGGCGCCGACATCCGCTCGTCGAAATCGATCCAGTACCGCATCGCCACCCCGGCCGGCTTCGGCGGCTCGCTGATGTACGGCGCCAAGGGTTCCGGCTACCTGAACCGCTACAACAAGTTTCTCGGTATTGCCGCCACCTACAAGGCGAACGGCTTCGACGTCGGCGCCGCCCACAACCGCAGCTACGATCAAGGCGACAACGTCAGCCTGGTCACCAGCACCATCGGCGGCTCGTACACGATGGGCGACTTCAAGTTCTTCGCCGGCTACCATGACCAGCGCAACCGCCACTCGGTGCTGATGGCCGACTACACGGCAGCCTACACGACGGCCATCGCGCCGGGTGTGGCGGCCCAGTTGACCGCGGCCGGCTTGCCGGCACCGAACGTGGCTGCGCTCGGTGCGGGTCTGCGCACCGTGTTCCTCAACAATATCGCCGTGAATTCGCAAGTCGATGCCGCCAGCTACCAGCTCGGTCTGCATTACCGCGTGGGCGCCGGTCGCATCATGGCCTCACTGGCGCACCAGAACGACCGCACGGCATCCGACAGCGATGCCAACCTGGCGGCCATCGGCTACGACTACAACTTGTCCAAGCGCACCGACGTCTACGTCGTCTACGCCCACATCAAGAACAACAACGAGGGCCAGTACATCCCGGGTGCGGCCGGTTCGCCGGGCGGCTTTACCAAGACCCCGGGCGAGAGCACCCAGGCCTACCAGATCGGCGTGCGTCACCGCTTCTGATTTTTTCCTCCCGAAAAAAGCCAAGACGCCTTCGGGCGTCTTTTTTTATGCCCCCCGTCGGGTAAAATTGCGCACGAACCACATTCACCAAAGAAATCCCATGATCGACGCCATCGACCCCGCCGCACTTGCCCAGTACCTGGTCGACCATCCGCAGTTTTTCGAACAGCAGGCCGGCCTGCTGGGCAAGGTCAAGCTGTCGAGCCCGCTGACGGGCAAGACCGTGTCGCTGCAGGAACGGCAAATGGAAGTGATGCGCGACAAGTACAAGGCGCTCGAGCTGCAAATGGCCGATCTGATCCGCCTGGCCCAGGAAAACGCCGCCATCGCCAACAAGTTTCATGGCTGGACCCAGGCCCTGCTCAAGGCCCAGCACGGCGCCGACATGCCGCGCGCCCTCATCGATGGCCTGTGCAACCAGTTCAGCGTACCGCAAGCGACCTTGCGCCTGTGGAACCTGGCGCCCGGCCACGGCACCGAGTGGTACGCCCGCGGCATTTCGGACGATGCCCGCCTCTTCGCCAATAGCTTGCTGGCCCCTTACTGCGGCAGCAACCACGACTTCGAAGCGGTGCGCTGGCTCGATGACGCCGGCAGCGTGGCCTCCACCGTGATCTTGCCGCTGCGCAGCGGCGGCACCGCCTTCGGCCTGCTGATCCTGGGCTCGCCCGATCCGCAGCGCTTCCGCGCCGACATGGCCACCGATTTCCTGATCCACATCGGCGAGACGGCCAGCGCCGCGCTGGCCGCCCTGCGCGCCTGAGATGACGGCGCCGGCGCCCTTGCCGCCGGCGTCGGCGGCGCAGCTCGAAGCCTGGCTGGACCAACTGCGCACCCAGCGCAAGATGTCGCCGCTGACGGTGGCCGCCTACGGCCGTGACGTGCGCGAACTGGGCCGGCTGGCCGGCGCCGCCGACTGGGCCGCCATCAGCCACAACGATATCCGCCGCCTGACCGCCGGCCTGCACGGCGGCGGCCTGGGCCCCCGCTCGATCGCCCGCAAGCTCTCGAGCTGGCGCCGCTTCTATGCCTGGCTGTCCACGCAAGTGACGCTGGCGGCCAATCCCGTCGACGGCGTGCGTGCCCCGCGCGCGCCCAAGACCCTGCCCAAAGCCCTGTCGGTCGATGCCGCCGTGCACCTGGTGAGCAGCGTGGCGCCCCAGCGCGCCGCCGAACCTGACGAACTGTGCAACCGCGCCATGTTCGAGCTGATGTATTCGAGCGGCTTGCGGGTGTCGGAACTGGCCGGCCTGGACCTGGCCTACGCGCGCGCACCCGGCGCGCCCGGCCCGCTGGGCTGGCTCGACCGGGCCGCCGGCGAAGTGGTGGTGACGGGCAAGGGCAACAAGATGCGGCGCGTGCCCGTGGGCAGCCACGCCCTGGCCGCCATCGACGCCTGGCTGGCGGTGCGCCCGCCCGCCCGCGACGGCGGCAACGCGCTGTTTCTGTCGAACCGCGCCAGCCGCGTCTCGGCGCGCGTGATCCAGCTGCGCCTGGCCCGCCACGGCGCCGCCAGCGGCACCACCGTCAAGGTCCACCCGCACGTGCTGCGCCACTCGTTCGCCTCGCACGTGCTGCAGTCCTCGGGCGACCTGCGCGCCGTGCAGGACATGCTGGGCCACGCCAGCATCACCTCCACCCAGGTCTACACGGCGCTCGATTTTCAGCACTTGTCGGCCGTGTATGACGCGGCCCATCCGCGCGCCAAGCCAAAGTGAGGTGCTCAGTGTTTGATCCTGATCAATCACAACCATGGTATCCGGATGCATTTTAAGAAATACGGCATAATCGCTCGATTCTTTTCCGACTCCGGCAAGGCGTTTTTTGTAGCGCACTAATTAGGCACACCATGGCATTGATACCCACCACCATCCTGACGGGCTTTCTGGGCGCCGGCAAGACCACCCTGCTCAACCGTATCCTGCAAGAGGATCACGGCATGCGCATCGCCGTCATCGAAAACGAATTCGGTGAAGAGAACATCGACAACGAGATCCTGGTCGAGCGCAGCACCGAGCACATCGTCGAGATGAACAACGGCTGCATCTGCTGCACCGTGCGGGGCGACCTGATCGAAGCGCTGTCGAGCCTGGCGCGCAAGCGCGATGCGGGCGAAATCGCCTTCGACCGGGTGGTCATCGAAACGACGGGACTGGCCAATCCGGGCCCGGTGGCGCAGACCTTCTTTGTCGACGAGGAAGTGGGCGTCCATTACCGGCTCGACGCCGTCGTCACCGTCGTCGACGCGCGCCACGCCATGGCCCAGCTCGACGAACACGAGGAAGCCCAGCGCCAGGTGGGTTTTGCCGACAAGATTCTCATTTCCAAGACCGACCTGGTCGATGCTGCCCAGCTGGCCGCCCTGAGCGCACGCCTGATGCGCATCAACCCGCGCGCCTCGATCGGCCGCTCCGACTTCGGCAAGGCGCCCCTGACGGACGTGCTCGATCTGCACGGCTTCAATTTGAACGACAAACTCGAGATCGACCCCGATTTCCTGGCCACCGAAGAGGCCCACGTGCACGGCCCCGACTGCGGCCACGAGCATGGCCACCACGACCACCACGATCACCACCATGGCCACCACAGCGACGACATCGCCGCCTTCGTGTTCAAGAGCGGGCGCCCGTTTCATCCGGAGCGCCTGGAAAATTTCCTCAACAGCATGGTCAACGTGTTCGGTCCCCGCATGTTGCGTTACAAGGGTGTGCTACTGATGGACGGCGCCGACCGCAAGGTGGTATTTCAGGGCGTGCACCAGATCATGGGCAGCGATCTGGGCGCCAAATGGGGCGAGGCCGAAGAACGTGGCAGCAAAATGGTTTTTATTGGCAAAGATTTACCGAAAGACGTGTTTATCCGCGGCCTGGAGCAATGTTTGGTATAAACTATCCCGGCTTTACGACGCGGCGCGACCAGCAATGCGTATGTCGAACCGGCCAGCTAATTGGCCAGCGCTGCCAGCGCGGCTGCGTGGGCTCCCGGAACACGGGACGGTGCAGCCGGGTTAGCTGATAAATGAAACCTCTGTCGTATCGAAGGTAAGCTAAGTCATGACTAAAACAACGAAATCCACTGCCGCGACTGCGGATACGCCTCTCCTGACCGACGATCAAATCCGGGCGATGGGTGAGAAAGACTACATGAACGCGGCGCAGATGGCCTTTTTCAAGTCCAAGCTGCAGCAGCTCGAAAAAGACCTGCTCAAAAACGCCGGGGAAACCACCGAGCACCTGCGCGAAACCGTGCTGGTGCCCGATCCGGCCGACCGCGCCACCATCGAAGAAGAACATGCGCTCGAACTGCGCACGCGCGACCGCGAGCGCAAGCTGCTCAAAAAAGTCCAGCAGTCGATCGCCGCCATCGATGCGGGCGATTACGGCTGGTGCGAAGAGACGGGCGAGCCGATCGGCATCCCCCGCCTGATCGCCCGCCCCACCGCCACCCTGTCGCTGGAAGCGCAGCAGCGCCGCGAACTCAAACAGAAGCTGTACGGCGACTGATTCGGCGGCCCGCCGGCTGCTTTAAAAAAAGCATGCGTTCGCGCATGCTTTTTTTTCGTCGCCGCCCCGCCCATTTGGGGAATATTTTCCGTTGGGATACACTGTACGGCCGCACCCGCGCTTTGACGCCGCGCACGTGTGCGTGCTCCGGCGCCGACGCCAGCGTGCTAACGTCATGCTTCGGCCGTAAAACGCTTACAGGATGGGCATGGGACTGTTCGGCTTTCTGAAGAAAAAAGAGCGTGCACGCGAGACCGGCGCCGGCCCCGCCACGCGCACGGGCGAACCGTCGCGCCTGGACACCGAGGCCGAACGGGCGCGCCAGCGCGAAATCGCGCGCGCCACCACGGCCAAGATCGACGCCATCGAGTCGGCCATGGCGCACGACATTTTCAATGAACCCGAACCGGCCTGGGGCGCCAGCCTGCGCCGCCCCGCCCGCACCAGCGCGCAACTGGCGGCCGATGCCGGCGCCGGCGCCACCTTGCCGATGCTCGAACTGGCCACCACCGAGCTGCTCAGCGACGACGCCCCCGCCCTGCCAGGCGCCGAGGCCGACGCCGACAGCGCGCCCGTGGTCGACGAAATCGCCATCACGTTCGCCAACGGCGAAGTCGATAGCGCCCGCCAGATGCTGCGCGACAGTCTCGCCGGCGACGGCGGCGCCGACCGCACCGTCTGGTGGATGCTGTTCGACCTGTACCAGACCGGCGCGCACCAGGCCGCCTTCGAGGATTTGTCGATCGACTACGCCAGCCGCTTTGAAACCTCGCCGCCCACCTGGGCGCCGCTGGCCCCGGGCAAGGCCGCCGGCAGCAAGCCGTTCGCGGGCGTCACGCCGACCGAGGCCTTCGGCCCCCTGCTCGACGAGGCCATCGCCCCGCAACTGGCGCGGCTGCTGGCGCTGGCACCCGGCGGCGCCCCCAGCCGCCTCGAATTCGGCCGGGTACAGGCCGTCACCGCCGAAGGTTGCGCGCGCCTGCTGCAAGCCTTGATCGTCCTGCGCGGTGGCGGGCGCGAGCTGATCGTCGCCGGCGCCGCCGACCTGGCCGAGATCGTCCGCGCCAGCCTGGCCATGGGCGAGCGCACGGCGCCGGAAGCGCCCTGGCTGCTGCTGCTCGAATTGCTGCAGCTGATGAACCGCGAGAAAGACTTCGAAGAAGCGGCGATGGATTATTGCGTCACCTACGAGCTGTCGCCGCCCCAGTTCGAAGCGCCGGCCAACGTCGCCACCGCCGCCACCGCGCACCTGCCCTCGCGCGCCGACCGCTTCATGCTGCCGGCCCTGATCGACGGCGACGCCGGCGCCCTGTTCGACGCCATCGACGCCTACGCCGCCCACACCGACCTGGTGGTGCTCGACGGCTCGCGCCTGGGCCGCATCGAGTACGCCGCCGCCACCGTCCTGATCGGGCGCCTGCGCGCGCTGGCCGCCCAGGACAAGGTGATCGAATTGCGCGATATCAATCACCTGGCGACGGTGCTGTTCAAACTGCTCGGCTACGCCGACGTGGCCCGGCTCTATCCGCACAAGTACTGAGCACCGGTTTCATCAGGGTCCGCCATCGTTTAAACGCTTGTGATTTCTCTTATCGTCCCCAGTTTCTGAAAGTTAGAACGTTAAGAGGCAGAACATGGAACAATTTCACGGCACCACCATCCTGTGCGTGCGTCAGGGCCGCCAGGTAGCCCTGGGCGGCGACGGCCAGGTCACCCTTGGCAACATCGTCATGAAGGGCACCGCCCGCAAGGTCCGTAAGCTCTACCAGGGCAAGGTGCTGTGCGGCTTCGCCGGCGGCACCGCCGACGCGTTCACCTTGCTGGACCGCTTCGAAGGCAAGCTGGAAAAGCACCAGGGCAATTTGTTGCGCGCCTCCGTCGAACTGGCCAAGGACTGGCGCACCGACCGCGTGCTGCGCCGCCTGGAAGCGATGCTGCTGGTGGCCGACGCCGAGTCGACCTTGGTGATCACGGGCAATGGTGACGTGCTCGAGCCCGAAGACGGCATCGGCGCCATCGGCTCGGGCGGCATCTATGCCCAGTCGGCCGCCAAGGCCCTGCAGGAAAACACCGCGCTGACGCCGGCCGAAGTGGTCAAGAAATCGCTGACCATCGCCGCCGAGCTGTGCATCTACACGAATATGAACCACATCATCGAAACCCTCGACTGAGCGCCATGAACCTGACTCCTCTGGAAATTGTGTCCGAACTGGACAAGCACGTGGTGGGCCAGGCCAAGGCCAAGCGCGCCGTCGCCATCGCCCTGCGCAACCGCTGGCGCCGCCAGCAGGTGGCCGAGCCCCTGCGCCATGAAATCACGCCGAAGAACATCCTCATGATCGGCCCCACCGGGGTCGGCAAGACGGAAATTGCGCGCCGCCTGGCGCGCCTGGCCGATGCGCCATTCATTAAAATCGAGGCCACCAAGTTCACCGAAGTGGGCTACGTCGGCCGCGACGTCGACACCATCATCCGTGACCTGATCGACATCGGCATCAAGCAAACCCGCGCCAGCGAAGCGGCCAAGGTGCGCCAGCGCGCCGAGGAAGCGGCCGAGGAGCGCATCATCGACATCCTGGTGCCGCCGGCGCGCGACTTCGGTTTCAATGTCGCCGCAGCCAGCACTGACAGCAAGGACGGCGACAGCACCCGCCAGACCTTCCGCAAGCGCCTGCGCGAAGGCACGCTCGACGATCGCGAAATCGAGATCGATGTGGCCGACGCGGGTCCGCAAATGGAAATCATGGCGCCGCCGGGCATGGAAGAAATGACGGAGCAGATCAAGGGCATGTTCTCCGGCATGGCGGGCGCCCGCAAGAAGCCGAAAAAGCTCAAGATCAAGGACGCCATCAAGCTGCTGGTGGACGAAGAAGCGGGCAAGCTGATCAACGAAGACGAGCTCAAGCAGAAGGCCATCGCCAACGTCGAGCAGAACGGCATCGTGTTCCTCGACGAAATCGACAAGATCGCCTCCCGTTCCGAGCACGGCGGCGCCGAAGTGTCGCGCGCCGGCGTGCAGCGCGACCTGCTGCCGCTGGTCGAAGGCACCACCGTCAACACCAAATACGGCATGATCAAGACCGATCACATCCTGTTCATCGCCTCCGGCGCCTTTCACCTGGCCAAGCCGTCCGACCTGATTCCCGAACTGCAAGGACGCTTTCCCATCCGGGTTGAACTCGAATCGCTGTCGATTGCCGACTTCGAACGCATCCTCACCAGCACCGATGCCTGCCTGACGACCCAGTACGCCGCCCTGCTGGCAACCGAAAACGTGCAGGTCGCCTTCGAGCCGGAAGGCATCACCCGGCTGGCCGAGATCGCCTTTGCCGTCAACGAGCGCACGGAAAATATCGGCGCCCGCCGCCTCTACACGGTGATGGAAAAACTGCTCGAGGAAGTCTCGTTCACGGCCAGCGAATCGGGTGGCCAGCAGGTGACCATCGATGCCGCCTACGTCAACGAACGGCTCGACGCCCTGGCCGAAAACGAAGACTTGTCGCGCTACGTGCTGTAAGGAGCGGGGCGATGGCGACAAAGGCACTGCACCCAACGCGGCTGACCGTGGCGCCGTCGCAGCAATTGGGCAAGGTCAGGAACCCGGTGGCGGTCGCCGCCAAGCTGCGCGCGGCAGGCCCGCACAAGAAAGGCGCCACTGCCGCCCGCCAGGCGGAAAAGCGGGCGCTGGCCAAGGCCAAACTGGTGGTGGACGACTGATTGCCGCCCTCCCCTGCAGCAAACAAAAGCCGGCGTCCGCCGGCTTTTGTTATATGGGGTATGGTCGATGGCGGACGCTTATTTGCGTTGCCAGCCCGCATCGGCAGGCGGACAGGTCACTTCGCGCGCCTTGCTGCTGTCGTGCAAGATGCCCGGCACATAATTATGCGTGCTGCTGGTGATGCAATAACTCTTGCCACCGTAGCTCACCCGTTCGATGGTGACGCCGTCGGGCGAGCGGTATTGGTCGATCACGCGGCTGTTCGAGCGGTCGATGTAGGCGCCGCTGGCCACCTTATCGAAGCGCTCGAGGGGCGTTTCGGCGCCGCCGCCGAACACGGGCGCCGGCGCGGTCGGCTGGGGCTGCGCGGCGCGGCGGTCCTTGTCCGCCTCCACCGCCTCGCGCTTGGCTTTTTCGAGGTCGGCCACGCCCTTGGCGGTGGGCGCGACCGGCACGCCCTGGCGGGCGGTGGCAGGGATGAGCACGGCGGCAAGGCACGCGCACAGGATCAGCGAGGGGAGGTTTTTCATGGTGATTTCATCATAGCACCTGGCAGCGCCAGCGCCGGGCCGCCTGCGGGCGCCGCAGCGGCGCCCGCGATCTGGCCATCTGGTAACAGACTGTTCGGGTGGCGCCTCCAGGGCGCCCATGCGAAGCAGTGTCGTCGTTTCCGCCATGGGCGGCCAGATGCTTCGTTCAAGCACCGCCAGGCGCACCGGCTGGTAGCGCCCCGCGCCACCAATGCCCTTAAATGAGGTCGCCTTCGCCCAGCGCGGCGCGCACGCTGCCCGCATGCTGTTCGAGCAGTGCGGTGGCGGCGGCGCTGTCGATGCCCTGGCGAATCATGACGATGGCCACCTTGACGTTGTGGCCGCATGCGGCCAGCGCCGCCGATGCCACCGCCTCGCTGGCGCCGGTGGCGTGACGTGTCAGCGCCACCGTACGGGCGAGCAACTTGACGTTGGTGGGCCGCACGTCGACCATCAGGTTGCCGTAGACCTTGTTCAGGCACACCATCAGGGTGCTGGAAAAGGTGTTCAGGGCGATTTTCTGGGCGGTGCCCGCCTTCAGCCGGGTGCTGCCCGAGATGACTTCGGGCCCCGTGTCGAGGGTGATGCCGATGTCGGCGCCGGCGGTGACGGCCGCGCCCGGGTTGTTGGCCAGGCCGATGGTGAGCGCGCCGGCCAGCCGCGCCGCCTGCAGGGCGCCCAGCACGTAAGGGGTGGCGCCGGAGGCGGCGATCAGCAGCACGACGTCGGCGGCGCCGACGCCACTGGCGGCGAGGTCGCTGGCGCCGTTGGCGTGGCTGTCCTCGGCGCCTTCGACGGCGTCGAAGACGGCGCCCTTGCCGCCGGCCAGGATGCCGATGGCGCGCTCGCGCGGCCAGGAAAAGGTGGGGTGCAGTTCGGCGCTGTCGAGCACGCCCAGGCGCCCCGAGGTGCCGGCGCCCACGTAGATCAGGCGCCCGCCGCGGGCAATCCGCGGCAAGGCGGCGTCGACGGCGGCGGCGATGTCGTCACCGGCGGCGGCCACCGCTTCAGCGGCGCCCTGCTGGTCGGTAATGAAGGCCGCCGTCATGGCCCGGGTGGAATAACGATCGAGCGAGGGATGAAGGGGACTGGGTATTTCGGTGCGCAACATGGACAGGTCCTTTTCGGGGGAACGTTAGCTGGGCAAGGAAATCTTGCCCATCGTGACGGACGGCACGCCCAGGCGCTGACCGAAATCGGCAGTGCCGCCGGCCACGGTTTCATTGGCCAGCACGGCGAACAGCACCGCTTCCTTGGCGTCGCCCAGGATGCCCAGCACATCGGTCGAATGGAAGCGGTAGGGCAGCAACTCGGCCAGCATGCGCACCAGCAGCGGGTTGTGGGTGCCGCCGCCCGACATATACACGTCGAACGGGGCCGCGCCCGGTTCCGCGCTGGCCGCGCCGGTGGCCGCCAGCACTGCGGCGGCGATGGTTTCGGCGGAGAATCGCGTCAGCGTGGCCAGCACATCCTCGGGCGCCAGCTCGGCGGTGTTGCTGGCGGCCTGGGCGTCGAGCACATACTCGACATTGAACAGTTCAGGGCCCGTGGTTTTCGGGAACGGTTCGCGGAAGAACGCGTTGCCCAGCAAGGCCTGCAACAACGCCGGGCTGACCGTCCCGCGCGTGGCGATGGCGGCGTCGCGGTCGAAATCGAGCGCCGGATAAAAACGCCGGGTGAAGGCGTCGAGCAAGGTATTGCCCGGTCCCGTGTCGGTGACGAACACCGCGTGCGGGTCCATGCTGGCGGGCAGAAAGGTGAAATTGGCGATGCCGCCCATATTCATCAGGATGCGGTTCTCGCCCGCCTTGCCGAGAATGTAGTAATCGCCGTACACGGCCAGCGGCGCGCCCTCGCCGCCGCCGGCGATGTGTTTCTGGCGGAAGTCGGCGATGGTGATGATGCCCGTCCTGACGGCGATCTGGTCGCCGTCGCCGATCTGCAAGGTGGCGTTGCCGTAACCGGGGCGCCCGTGCAGGGCCTTGGGCGCGTGCATGACGGTCTGGCCGTGCGAGGCGATCAGGTCGACCTCGGCGGGGGCAATGCCCCACTCGGCCAGGGTTGCCACGACCATGTCGGCGTGCAACTGGCCGATCCATTCGTTGAGCATGGCCAGCAGGGGGAAATCGACTTGCGGCTTGGCGAACACGGCGCGCACGCGCGCCTTCACCTCGGCATCGTAGGGCACGGTGGTGAACTTGAGCACGGCCACGCGGGTGGCGCTGCCGCTGCCGGCCAGCTCGCACAGGGCGATGTCGAGGCCGTCGAGCGAGGTGCCCGACATCAGGCCGACAATGCGGCGCACGGGCTTGGCGGCGATGCGGTACAGGTTTTCTATATTCTTATTCATGGTCTTCTCCGCAATACGGGCCGTCCGCTTCGCCATCGCGGGTCATCTCGGCCACAAAATCAAAATATTCACTGAGGCAGTACGACGAGGTCAGCTCGACGGCCGCGCCGCTTTGCAGGTAGCCGACCCGGCGAATGAAAAACAGGGCATGGCCCAGCGGCACGCCCAGCTTGGCGGCTACGTCGGCGCTGGCGTTGACAGCCTTGAAATGCTGCAGCGCGCGCACGGGGCGGTGGCCGCCCTGGGCCAGGTATTTGTACATCGAGTCTTCGATATCGAGCGGCTGCGGGATGAAACGCGCCGGCACCACGCTCAATTCATAGCTGACCGCCACCGCGTCGTGCATGCGGATGCGTTCGAGCCGCGCCACTTTTTCGCCCGAGGACAGGCCCAGCGCCATCTGCTCGTCGACGCGGGTCTTGTCGAGCGTGCGCGAGAGCCAGCGCGAACTGGGCTGGTAACCGCGCTTGCTCAAATCTTCCGAAAAGCCCGACAGGCGCGACAGCGGCATCTCCAGCGGGGCGATGTAATTGCCCGACCCGCGCACCCGGTTCACCATGCCGTTGCCGGCCAGGTGGGCCAGCGCCTTGCGGGCGGTCACGCGCGACACCCCCAGCGCCTCGGCCAGGGTGCGCTCGGACGGCAGCGCATCATTGACCCGGTAGTGGCCGGCCCGCACGGCGTCGCTCAGGTGACGCGAAATTTGCAGGTACAGGGGGGTGGCGTCAACCGGGTCGAGCTGGAACGGCAGCAGCGGCGGGCACTTCATGGCGCCACCGCGGATGCCGGCGCCGCGCGCGGCGTGCTGATGGCCACCAGGCCCAGCCAGGTGAGCGCGCCATTGATGGCCAGCATTTCCAGGCCGATGCGGTAGGTGCCGAACAGCTGCGCCTGGTACTGATCGAGCACAAAGCACAGCAGCGGCACGCTCAGCACCACCAGCGGCACCTTGCGGTCGGCCACCGTGCGCCGGCTCAACACGGCAAAACAGAACAGCCCCAGCAGCGGCCCGTAGGTGATCGCCGCCAGGCGCAGGATCAGGTTGACGATGCTGTTGCTGTCGATCAGTTTTAACACCACCAGCAGCAGGAACAGCATCACCGCGAAGGCCAGTTGCACCTTGCGCCGAAACGCCAGGCGCTGCGCTTCGCTCCAGCTGTGGCGCTGGTCGAGGCGGGCGATATCGATGCAGTAGCTGGCCGTGAGCGCCGTCAGGGCGCCGTCGGCGCTGGGAAACAGGGCCGAAATGAGGGCGATGACGAACACCAGTTGCAGCGCTTCGGGCATGTGCTGGAAGACGATGGCGGGAAAGATGCGGTCGCCGCCCAGTTGCAGGCCGTGGCTGTCCGCAAACAGGCGCAGCAGGCCGCCCAGGAACAGGAACACGAACACGACGGCGGTCATGGCCAGCGCCATGCTGATGATGTTTTTCTGCGAGTCGCGCAGGGATTTCACTGAAATATTCTTCTGCATCATCTCTTGGTCCATGCCCGTCATCGCCACCGAGATCAGCATGCCGGCCAGCAATTGCTTGGGCCAGAAATAACTGCTGTCGACATCGTGCGAGAAGATACGGGCCAGTCCCGCGCTGTGCATCTGGCGGTAGCTGTCGGCCACCGACAGGTCGAGCGCGTGCAGTAGGTAGGCGGCAGCAGCCACCAGGCCCGTGAGCATTAGCGCCGTTTGCAGCAAATCGGTCCAGATGATGGTCTTGACCCCACCCTGGTAAGTGTACAGCACGATCAGGGCGATGGCGGCGGCGGCGCTGAACCAGTACGACACCCCCAGCGCACCGAGGATCGACTCCTGCAGGATGATGATGACCAGGTACAGGCGGGCGGCGGCGCCGATGCAGCGCGACACCAGGAACAGCCAGGCGCCGCAGGCGCGCGAGACGGGGCCCATGCGGATGCCCAGCACGGCGTAAATCGACACCAGCTTGAGGCGGTAAAACACGGGCAGCAGCACGAAAGCGACCACGAGGTAGCCGATCAATTGCCCCAGCAACAGCTGAAAATACAGGAAGCCGCTCTCGCCCACCAGCCCGGGCACGCTGACGAAAGTAACGCCGCTGAGCGAAGTGCCGATCATGCCGATGGCGACGACGACCCAGTTGCTGTTTTTGTTACCGTTGAAAAATGATTCGCTGGTGGCATTGCGCGAGGCTAGCCGGGCCACCGTCAGCAGCACGCCGAAGTAGGCGAGCACGACGAAAAACAGCAGGGTGGGAGACATGCGGAACCCGGTCGTAAGCGTGGAGGAACCGGGCGGCACAGGCCGCCCGGTTGTTTACCCAGGGTGGATCAGAGCTTGTAGTTGACGCTAAAGCCGATCGCCCGGCCCAGCACGTTGTAGGTGTCCGGGTAGGTGTTGAAGATCGACGCATTGGTCGGCGTCGGCGGTTGCTTGTCGAACAGATTGTCGATACCGACGTTGACGGTCAGGCCGGCAATGGCGGGACGGAACGCGAAGTTCAGCTCGAAATAATCCTGCGCGGCGATCGATTCCTTGCTGCCGACGGTGCTGTCCTTGACCTTGCCCACGCGTTTCCAGCCCAGCTGGGCGGTGACCTTGTCGAAGTCCCAGGCCAGCGTGGCGCGGTGGCGGTAAGCGGGCGCCACCAGCGAGACCGCATCCGACGAGCAGCGGAAGCCATACGTGCCCTTGCAGTCGATGGGATCGAGCACGGGGTTTTTCTGGATCGTGTAGCTCTTGACGATGGCCGCCTGGTAGCCCCAGTTGAGTTTCTTGCCTGGCAGGCCGAACGGCACGTTCTGGCGGTAGCTGGCGTCGACATCGAAGCCGGACTGGCGAATTTCAGCCAGGTTGCGGTCGACCGGGTAGGCGTCCTTGATGCGGCCGGTGGCCGGATCGCGGGTGACGGCCTGGCACAGGGGATTGTCGGCGCGCGGGTCGGTGATGTAGCAGCTGGTGAGGGCGTCGACGGGCTGCACCTGGCCGACCGCATCCTTCAGCTTGATGTCGTAGTAATCGACGGTGATCGACAGGCCCTTGGCGAACGCGGGCGTGAGGACCAGGCCGAGGGTGCGGGTATCGCCCTTTTCGGCGCGGATGGCGGGATTGCCGCCGTAGTAGTAACCGCCCGTGAGCAGCGCCGGATCGAGTGAATTGTAGGAGCCGGCGGCCGGCGCGCCGAAGCGGGCGCACTGGGCCTTGTCGCCCGTGCCCAGCGCGCACGGATCGCCCTGGTAGCGCGGCTGCAGGCGCGCCGTCGTCACCAGCGCATTAAATGGCAGCGAGAACACGGGATTGGCGTACTCGCCCATGTTCGGCTCGCGGATCACGCTTTGCTTGGTGGCGCGCAGACGCAGTTGCTCGTCGACCGCCCACGAGGCGCCCAGCTTGTCGGTGGTGTAGGCGTTGTCGCCGCCCAGCGACTTGCTGTAGAAGGAACGGCGCACTGCCCCTTCGACCGACAGGTTGTGGATCAGCGGCAGATTGCGCAGCACCGGCACCAGCACCTCGGCATAGATTTCCTTGGCGCGGAACGACGGCGGCGCGGCGGGGCCGGCCACGGTGGCCTGGTTGAACGACTGCGCCAGCGACGGGCTGTACGAGAATTCGCCCGTTTCGCGACGCGCCTCGGCGCCCACGGCGAAGCCGAGCGGGCCGGCCGGCAGCTTGAAGACGTCGCTGCTGTCGCCCGACAGGGTGGCGGCGGTGACGACCTGCTTGCGCACCCGGTCGCCGTAGTCGAACGGCCGGGCGATCGAGGAAACGTCGGCACCTGGCCCGAAGATATTGGTGGCGTTGACGAGCGCGGCGGCGCCGGCCTTGCTGGCGTCGCCGTTGACGATCAGCGACTCGGACGAGCGTCCGCTCTGCACATACACGTCCCAGTTGATATGGCTGGTGAGGGGCCCGCGCAAGCCGGCCTGCAACTGGTAGGTGTCGCGCTTGTTGTCGATGGTGATGACGCCCAGTTCGCCCAGCGAACGGTCGACCTGGACGCGGGCGACGCCGTTGACGAACGTGAGCTGATTGCGCACGGCGGCCGGGATGTACGGGTTGTTTTGGTTGATGGCAAACACGCCCGAGAGCACCGGCGGGGCCTGGCCCGTGGTGGGCGCGCCGGTGGTGTTGGTCCGCGAGAACATCGCGCGGCCGTAGGCTTCCACGCCCTCGCTCAGTTCGTAGGTGAAGAACGACGAGGCATTGAAACGCTTGAGCGGCTGAATCAGCGTGTAGTCGGGCGTGTAGTCGGTGGTCTGCTTGGTGCTGCTCAGTTGCCCGCCATCGGTGTACGAAAAGGCGCGGCCGCTGGCGACATCGACGAAGTTGCCGCCGGCGCCAGGGCGCAGCGTGGGCTTGACGCGGGCAAAATCACGGTCGCCCGCCATCAGGCCGTCGCGCCTGGTCAATTCCAGGTAGCCGACGATGTGGCCTTTCTCGCCCAGCGCGGTGCCGCCGGTCACGTTGACGCCCTTCTGGGCGCCGCCGTCGGCGCCGGTGCGGTAGTTGGTCGACGCTTGCAAGCCATCGAAACGGTCGTTGATGATGAAGTTGACCACCCCGGCGATGGCGTCGGCGCCATACACGGCGGCGGCGCCGCCGGTGAGCACATCGACCCGCTTGAGCAGGGGCGCGGGAATGAAGTTGACATCGACGGCGTTACGGAAGCCGAACGGCACGGCGCGGGTGCCGTTGATCAGCACCAGGGTGCGGCTCTGGCCCAGGTTGCGCAGGTCCAGCGTCTGCGCGCCGAAACCGTCGCTGCCGGCCGAGGTGCCGTTGACGCCACCGGCCAGCTGCGGCACCTTGACGGAGAAATCTTCCACCGTGATGGCGCGGCCAATGGCAATGTCGGCGGCGCTGTACTGGCTCACCGGGCTCGTTGCGGTCAGGGCGGCGGCGCGGATGCGGGTGCCGGTCACGGCCACCTGTTGCATCGGGCCGCTGTCGGCGGCCGCCGCGGGGGCGGCAGGTGCTTCGGCCTGCTGGGCCTGGGCAATACCGTGGGCCAGCGCGAGCACCGCCAGGCAGATCGTCGTCCGTGAGGTACGGCACACCGTTGCGTTCATTGTTTGTCCCTTGCTTATTAAATAGTCTGACTACTTGAATGCGATCACATCAACCCGCCGCCCACGATTACTGGCATCTTTTTGGTATGCATCAGGTCTGACAAGAAACATACCGTATGCAGCACACCCCCGGCAATGGGAATCCGGGTCCGTCCGGCAGCGATGGTGACGCAAGCGGGGGGCTGATGAGACCACTTTGCACACGCTGCCGTCAAGCGCGCGAATTGGTATTACAAATAAAATGGCGCCGGGCGCCGCCGCCGTCGGGTTTACGCCACAACTGCCGCCCGGCCCCCGCCGCTTGTGCCCGGTACGAAATCACGGTACATTCGGTAGCGTATTTCGATACGTCTCCCCTTCGCCACCACAAGGACTTCGATGAGCTCACCCGAGCTGGTATTACAAGTGTTGCGCGCCGAACTGCGCGCAGCCAACATCACCTACAAAACCCTGGCCGAGCGCATCGCCATGAGCGAGTCGAGCGTCAAGCGCATGTTCGGCCAGAAAGACATGACGCTGTCGCGCCTGGCCCAGATCTGCAGCGCCAGCGGGATTGCGCTGGAAGACGTGCTGCGCCGCGCCGCCGACGTCCAGCCGCACGCCGACACCCTCAGCGCGGCGCAGGAAAAAGCCCTGATCGCCAAGCCGAAACTGCTGCTGGTGGCGATCTGCTGCCTGGGCCACTGGAGCATGGAGCAGATCCTCGAGACCTATGCCATCAGCGAAACCGAATGTATCGGCTTTCTGGCCGAGCTCGACCGCCTGGGCGTGATCGAACTCAAGCCCATGAACCGCTACAGCCTGCGGGTGTCGAACGCGTTTCACTGGCTGGGCGACGGCCCCGTGCAGCAGTACGTGCGCCAGCACGTGGTGGGCGATTATTTCAGCGGGCACTTCGACGGCCCCGGCGAGACCTTGATGTGCCTGCCGGCGCGCCTGTCGCTGCCCAGCGCGCGCGAACTGGTGCAAAAAATCCAGCAGCTGGCGGCCGAACTGGCCCGCCTGCACCAGCACGACCGGCGCTTGCCGACGGCGGACAAGGATGGCTTTACCTTGCTGCTGGGGTTCAGGTCGTGGGAGTTTGCCGCGTTCACGGAGATGCGCCGGCAAGCGCCGGGCTGAGACCCTACCAGATGGGGCCGAGGAACAGGTACAAGGTGCGGTTGCCGTCGCGGGTGGCGCCGGCGCCCAGGTAGGCGGGGCCGAAGCGGGTGTCGACCGCCAGGAAGGCGCTGCCGGCCTGCTTGCGCGAGGCGCTGTTGAGCGAGGCCGACAAGGGCTGGTCGAAGCCGCCGCCCGTCTCCAGCGAAAAGCCGGCGCGCAGGGTGCCGCCCAGGGTGAGCGGCAAGGCGCCCACGCGGCGCGCCAGCACCAGCCGGGCAAATGCGATGGTGCGGCCCTGGATCGAGTCGGCCGGGGTGCCCGACAGGCGCAGGAAACCGCCCAGGCTCAGGGGCGCGGCGCCGCTTTGCGCATGCGCCCACTCGCCGTACAGGTGGCCGGCCCAGTTATCCGTGTGCACGGCGGCCATGCCGATGATGGAGGAACGGGCCAGCGAGGCGGTGCCGTCGGCGCCGGGCGAGCGCTCGAGCCCCGCGTCGAGCAGCACGCCGCGGCTGGCAAAGCCCAGCGAATCGAGGGTGTCGACGCGATAGCGCACGAACTGGGTCGAGTCGAACGTCTTGGTGCTGCCGTCCTGCTGGGGCACCACGACGCGCGTGCTGGCGCTCTGGCGCCGCACGCCCACTTGCAGGTCGCCCCAGTTGCCCAGTTCGCGCCCCAGCACCAGGCTGGCGCTGCTGACGTTATAGGCGTTGCGCGCGAGCCGCCGGCCGCCGGAGAAAATGTCGCCCGCCGAGGCGCCGTATTGCAGCGACGGCGCCACGTACCATTTCGATCCCGCCCCCAGCGGCTGCCAGAACTGCACGCCGATGTCGCGCTTGTCGCCGATGCCCATCACGGCGCGCACCTCGGCGTCCCAGGCATTGACGGAGGTGCGCACATACATCAGCTTCATGGCGAAGCTGTTGGCCTCGTTGAAATCGCTGGCCAGCTCGAGGCCCACGCGCAGCCGGCTGGTGGCCCACGCCGCCTCGCGCGCGATGATGTCGATGTGGCGCTTGCCGTCGGTGTCGACGACGTCGGTCTCGACGCGCGCCAGGTCACCGCGGCCGTACAGGGCGTCGCCCGCCTCGCGCACCTGGGCCAGGGTGGCCGCCTTGCCGGGCACCAGGTTCGATTGCGCCACCAGCACCTGCGGATTGATGCGCCCGGCCGTACGCGCCGTCACCGTGCCGATGGGGATGGCGGCATCGGCCAGCGCGGGCGGCGCCAGCCGGCGGTTTTCGAACTGTGCGTAGGTCGCTTCGTCCAGCGCCAGCGCGGCCAGGCGCGGCGCCAGCGCGCGCGCGGCCGCTTCGCCGGCGGCGATGGCGCTTTGCACGTGGCTGAAATCGAGGAAGCTGACGTCGGCCAGCAGCGGGGCGATCAGGATGTCTTTCGGGCCCAGTTCGCGCAGCGAGCGCTGGACGTTTTGTTCGGTGAGGATATTGAGCATCTGCTGGGCCACGCCGAGCGCGCTGCCGAGCGACTTTTCCGGTGCCAGCGGGGTGCCAACGTTGACGGCGATGACGATGTCTGCGCCCATCGCGTGGGCCATGCCGACGGGCAGATTGCGCACCAGGCCACCGTCGACGACGAGGCGCTGCTGGACGCGCACGGGCGCGAACACCCCGGGCACGGCCAGCGAGGCGCGCATCGACAGGAACAGCGGGGTGTCGACCAGTTCGACCGCTTCGCCCGTGAGCAGGTCCGAGGCCACCGAACGAAACGGCAGCGACAGCTGGTCGGACGGCAGATCGCGGGTGCCGGCCGGCAGCAGGCGCCCCAGCGCCTGCTCGAGGGCGGCATTACCGGCCGCCGACGGCGGCAAATTGACGCCGTCGCGGTGCACGCCGAATTCGATGCGGGACGGCAGCAGCACGTCTTCTTCGCGGCGGCGGTAGGCCAGCGCGTCGCGCGCGGGGCGGTCGGCCACCACTTGCTCCCAGTTGGTCTCGCGCGCCATGCGCGCCAGGTCGTCGACCGAGGCGCCGGCGGCGTAGGCGCCGCCGACGACGCTGCCCATGCTGGTGCCGACGACGATATCGACCGGCACCTGCAGTTCGCGCAGCACGCGCAGCACGCCGATATGGGCAAAGCCGCGCGCACCGCCACCCGACAGCACCAGCGCGATGCGGGGCCGCGCGGGCGCGCTCGCGAGCGGCTCGCCGGTGGCGGCGCTGCTGGCGCCAGCGAGCAGCTGCAGCGGCAGCACCAGCAGCGCCAGGCAGGCGCGCAGGGTGCGTCGATCCGGCGCGGCGCGGCCCACGCGGCTTATTGCGACGCCGGCGGGTTGATGGTGGGCGCCCCCCGCACGGGCGGCGCCGTCGGGATGGCGTTCGGCGGCGGCGTGTTCGGCATCGGCGCGCCCGTCATCGACGGCTGCGGCAGCTGGATTGGCGCCGCCTGCGGAGGCTGCTGGACTGGCTGCGGCTGCGGCTGCGGCATTGGCTGCGGCGGCGGCTGCACCGGCTGCGCCTGGCCCGGCTGGCCGGCCGGCGTGCCGACGCGGCTCTCCTGGGCGATGTCGATGCGGCGCCCGTCCGACAGCAGCACGTAGCGGGGAAACACCTGCTGCACGCGCAGGCCGTTGACGACTTCCTTGCCCACCTTCAGGGCCATCGGCGCGCCATTGTCGACGACGAGGATGGCGGCGCTGTCGCGCCCCGCCGCGACCACCCCCACCAGCTGGTAATTGCTGGCGCTGGCGGCCGGCTGGCCGCCGAACAGGCTGGCGGCGGCATCGATGGCGGGGTCGGGCATCGACGCCGCCGGCGCCGCCGCCAGCGGGCGCTGGGCCGGTTTGTAGAGCTGCATGGCCCAGTAGGCGGCCGACACCACCAGGGCGATCAGGGCCAGCAAGGTCATCAACAGGGGCATTCGCTTCATGGTTTCCTTCGTTGGTGCGCGGGTTTAGCGCACCAGCTGGTTAATTTCAATGATCGGCATGAGCACGGCCAGCACGATCAGCAGCACCACCACGCCCATCGCCAGGATCAGGGCCGGTTCGAGCAGGCCGGCAATGGTCAGCGCGCGCCGTTCCAGGTCGGCCTGCTGGGTGGCGGCCGCCCGTTCCAGCATGGCCGGCAGTTCGCCGGTGATTTCGCCGGCGCGGATCATGTGCACGAGCATGGGCGGGAAGTGCTTCTGCGCCGACAGCGCGCGCCCCAGGCCCACCCCTTCGCGCACGCTGGCCGAGGCTTCCTCGACCAGCGCCTTCATGGCCACGTTCGACAGCGTGGCGCGGCTGGTCTCGAGCGCGCGCAGGATCGGCACGCCCGAGCCGGTGGTGATGGCCAGCGTGCTGGCAAAGCGCGCGGTGTTCATGCTGCGCTCGAATTTGCCGTACACGGGCGCCGTCAGCAGCCAGGTGTGAAAGCGCTTTTTCAGTGCCGGATTGCGCAGCGCGCGGCGCCAGGCGAGCGCCGCGCCGATCGCCGCGATGGCCACGAACATGCCGTAGCTGCGCACGAAGTCGGACACGGCCAGCATCATCACCGTCAGCAGGGGCAGCTTTTGCTTGGTGTTGGCGAACACCGAGACGATCTGCGGCACCACGTAGGTGAGCAGGAAAATCACGATGGCGAAGGCGACCACGGTGACGATGGCCGGATAGATGAACGCCAGCCGCACCTTCTGCACCAGCGCGTTGCTGCGCTCGATATAGTCGGCCAGGCGCGACAGCACGCGCGCCAGCTGGCCGATCTGCTCGCCGGCAGCGACCAGCGCCCGGTAGATCTCGGCGAAATCGCGCGGGTGGCGCGAGAGCGCGTCGGAGAACGCCACGCCGCCCATCACCTCGGCGCGAATCGAGGCCACCAGGTCGCGCACGTAGGCCCGTTCGGCCTGTTCGAGCAGGGCCGTCAACGCCTGTTCGAGCGGCAGCCCCGCTTCGAGCAGGCTGGCCAGCTGGCGCGTGAACAGGGCCAGCTCGACCTGCGAGAGCTTCTCGCCGAAGCCGCGGCTCCTGGCCACGCCGGCGGCGTCGAGCTGGCTGGCGATGGCGTCGACGGTGATCGGCGTGAGGCCCTGCCCGCGCAGGTCGGAGCGGGCCGAGCGGGCGGTGTCGGCGTTGACCACGCCCTTGCGGGTGACACCGCCTTCATCGACGGCTTCATAGCGAAATGCGGGCATCGGTGCTTAGTCCTTGGTCACGCGCAGCAGCTCGGCCTGCGTCGTCACGCCGGCCACCAGGAAGCGCTCGCCGTCTTCGCGCATGGTGCGCATGCCGGCCTTCTGGCCCGCCACGCGGATGTCCGCTTCGGAGGCCTGGTTGTGGATTTGCGCGCTGATGGCGTCGTTCGTCTCGAGCAGTTCGTAGACGCCGACGCGGCCGTGATAGCCCGTGTGGCCGCACTTGTCGCAGCCGACGGCGCGCCAGTATTTGCCGTCGGGTTCGGGCTCCTTGCAAAATTCGCACAGCTTGCGCACCAGCCGTTGCGCCATCACCCCCAGCAGCGACGACGACAGCAGGAACGGCTCGATGCCCATGTCAAGCAGGCGCGTGACGGCGGCGGCGGCGTCGTTGGTGTGCAGCGTGGCCAGCACCAGGTGGCCCGTCAGGGACGCCTGCACGGCGATCTGCGCCGTTTCCAGGTCGCGGATCTCGCCGATCATGATGACGTCCGGGTCCTGCCGCAAGATGGCGCGCAGGGCCTTGGCAAAGCTCATGTCGATGCGGGCGTTGACCTGGGTCTGGCCGACCCCGGCCAGGTCGTACTCGATCGGGTCTTCCACCGTCAGGATGTTGGTGGTCGAGGCGTTCAGGCGCGACAGGGCCGCATACAGGGTCGTGGTTTTGCCGGAACCGGTGGGACCGGTGACGAGCACGATGCCGTGCGGCTGGCCGATCATCTTGTCGAACTGGGGCAGCAGATCCGGGCTCATGCCCAGGTGCGACAGGTCGAGCCGGCCCGCTTCCTTGTCCAGCAGACGCAGCACGGCCCGTTCGCCATGGCCGGTGGGCAGGGTCGAGACGCGCACGTCGACCGGCTTGCCGCCCACCCGCAAGGTGATGCGGCCGTCCTGCGGCAGGCGCTTTTCGGCGATGTCCAGTTGCGACATGATTTTAATGCGCGAGATCAGCGAGGCGTGGATCGCCTTGCGGGGCCGCACCACGTCGCGCAGGGCGCCGTCGATGCGAAAGCGCACCACCGAGGTTTGTTCGAACGGTTCGATGTGGATGTCGGAGGCGCCCTCGCGCAGCGACTGCGTGAGCAGCGCGTTGATCATGCGGATCACGGGCGCGTCGTCGGAGGACTCGAGCAAATCTTCGATGGCCGGCACGTCCTGCAGCAGCTTGGTCAGATCGAGGTCGGCGTCGAATTCGTCGACCACCTGGGAGGCGTCGCCGCCAGCGCCGGCATAGGCGGTGGCGATGGCAGCTTCCAGTTCGGCCCGTTCCATGCGGCGCAGCGCGATGCGGCCGAAACGGCGCGACACCTCGGCGATCGCGGCCGGCGCGGTGGCGCCGGAGACCCAGACTTCGACCGCATCGGCGCCGCCGTCGACACTTCTGGCCAGCACGCCGAAATCGCGGGCAAACGCGTAGGGCAACAGGTTACTCATCTAAAATCCATCCCTTATTTCTGCACCGGGCGGTACAACGGCGTATCGGTGGTGTCGGGCTGGGTCGGCACGGTGCTGTCCGGACGCGTGGGCGCGGCCGTGTCGCCGGGACGGGCCAGCGTGGAGGCGCCCGGACGGGCCGGCGCCGGCAGATTTTTCTTGATCGGCACGGCGGCCATCGAGCTGCCCACGGGTGGCTGGCCATCGGACAGGGGCGGCAGGATCGGCGCGCCCAGTTCCTTGACCAGCACCGTGTTGTCCTTCGGCTGGGCCTGGGTGCCGGTGGCGCGCATGTACTCGTAGCGGTTCATGGCCAGGGTGGCGCTGTCTTCCTTGCTGCGCACGATGACGGGGCGCAGGAACACCATCAGGTTGGTCTTGGTGCGCTTCCTCGACTGGTATTTGAACAGGTTGCCGACGATGGGCAGGCTGCCCAGGCCCGGCACTTTTTCTTCGGTGGCGCTGGCATCGTCCTTGATCAGGCCACCGAGCACGATGATCTGGCCGTCGTCGGCCAGCACATTGTTTTCGATGATGCGGATGTCGGTGGTGACGCCGGCGGCGTCGGTGCGGCTCGACTGCACCACGCTCGAACTCTCGTTGTAGATGGCCAGCTTGATGGTGCCGCCTTCGGAAATTTGCGGGCGCACCTTCAGGGTCAGGCCCACGTCGCGACGGTCGATGGTCTGGAACGGGTTGGTGTTGGTGCCGCCCGTGGTGGTGAACTGGCCGCTGATGATCGGCACGTTCTGGCCCACCTTGATGGTCGACAGTTCGTTGTCGAGCGTGAGCATGTTCGGCGTCGACAGGATGTTGCCGGCGTTGTCGTTCTCGAGCGCGTGGGCGATGGCGCCCAGGCCCAGCGCGCCGTTGATCTGGCGGAACAGGCCAATCGACAGGCCGGCGCCCGGCGCGGCCGAGCTGCCGCTGGCGATCAGGCTGGCCAGGCCATTGCCGCTGGTGGCATTGAAATTCTGGATGCCGCCGACGCGGTACTTGCTGGTCGAGTCGCCGCTGGCGGCGAGCCACTGCACGCCGAATTCGGAGGCCTTGTCGGAATTGACTTCGACCACCAGCGCTTCGATGTAGACCTGGGCGCGGCGCACGTCGAGCTGGTCGATGACGGCGCGCAGGTTGCGGTACACCGCTTCGCTGGCGGTGATGATGAGGGTGTTGGTGGACGCGTCGGCCTGGATGAAGCCGGCGCCGGTGGCGCCGCTGCCGCCGCCGAGCGTCTGACCGGGGCTTTGCGCGCTCAGCGTGCCGCCGCCCTGCCCCTGGTTGCCGCTCGACTGCTGGCCGGCCAGGCCGCCCGAGCCGCCCGCATTGGCGCCGCTGCCGACCGAGCCGCCGCTGGTGCCCTGCTGGGTTTGCGGCAGCGAGGTGTCCGACGACACCACCGCGCGCAGCGTCTGCGCCAGCTTGGTGGCGTCGGCGTTCTTCAGGTACACCACGTGGACGTTGCCCGCTTCCGCGGTGGGCTGGTCGAGCTTGGAAATGAGCGACTTGGCCAGGTTGGCGCGCGCCGCCGAGGGCGCACGCACCACCACCGAATTGGTGCGCGGATCGGCCAGCACCGACACCCGGCCGGAGTCGCCGCCTGGCGCCGGCTCCATCAGGCGGCTGACCATGGCGGCGACATCGCTGGCGACGGCGTAACGCACGGGCACCACGTCGAGGTCGGCCGAGACGGGGGCGTCGAGCGCGGCGATGATCTTCGACAGGCGATTGAGGTTGTCGGCGTAGTCGGTGATGACCAGGCTGTTGTTGCCCGGGTTGGCCATGATCGAATTGTTCGGCGAAATGAGGGGGCGCAGCACCGCCGTCAGGTTGGCCGCCGACTCGTAGCTCAGGCGGAAAATCTGGGTGGCGATCTGGTCGCCGCCGATCGGCCGCGCGCCCACGCCGACGCGGGTGGGCGACGATTGCAGTTTCGCTTCGGCTTCCGGCACCACCTTGGCAAAGCCGTCGCCGGTGACGACGGCGAAGCCTTGCAGGCGCAGCTGCGAGGTGAGCAGGGAAAACGCCTGCGACTTCGACAGCTGGCGCTCCGACACCAGCGTCAGCGTGCCCTTGACGCGGGGGTCGATGATGAAGGTCATGCCCGTGTAATGGCCGACCGCCTTGATGACGGACTCCATGTCGGCATTGACGAAGTTGAGGGCGGCGCCGTTGTCCTGGGCCGAGACGGGCACAGCGGCGACGGCGCAGGCCAGCATGACGCCGGCGGCAAGGCGGCGCAGGGCCGGCGTGGAACGAGTGTGTGCTGCCAATTTTGTCTTCATTTGAACTCTAACGCGATAATGTTCTTGCCGCCTACCAAACGGCGCTGGCCCAGCAAATTGAGCATGTTGCCCAGCGTCTCTTCATATCCATCGGCCGCTTCGGCCTGCCCGGCAAAGCGCAGCCGGCCATTGTCGAGCGCACCGCTGCCAGACAGCAGCAGGGCGCCCCGCAGCGTCGTCAGCACCAGTTGCGCCTGGGCGCCTTTCCAGTCCATCAGCAGCTGGTAACTGCCCAGCGGCTTGACGGGCGACATGCGCGAGCCCATGTCGCTCATCGTCAGCACCGTGCGGCCGTTGACGCTGACCGTGCCGCTCTGGCGCACCAGCTCGAGCGTGGTCCACGACAGGCGCAAGATGCCGCTGGGCGCCAAGGTGTTCAGGGGCGCCCCCAGGCCGGCCAGGCCGGCTGCGGGCAACAGCAATTCGGACGGACTCAACTGCCACTGCGACCAGTTGCCTTCGACGTGGACGCTCTGCGAAAACGCCTGCGCATTGGCCAGGTCCAGCGATACATGGCCCACCAGCACCAGCGGCGACAAGCGCCAGCTGAAACGGCCCGGCAGCAAGGGCGTGACCGACCCGCCCTCGCCCGGCGCGCCGCCGATAAAGGCCGAACCGCGCCACAGCGTACCTTGGGCATCTCCCAGAGTCAAACGGCCGCCCGTCTGCTGCTCGACGATGGGGGCGAGCCAACTGGCCGGCAGGCACACCAGCACGGTCATCACGGCGGCGAGCAGGGCGGCAAGACACCATAGCACAGCGCGCTTCACCGGGCGCCCGGTTCCTGGCGCAGCGTCAGGGTCGCATCAACCTTGCCGCCCTCGCCCGCCGCGCCGATGCTGGCGTCCTGCACACTGATGCGGCCTTCGCGGCGCTGATTGTCGAGCCAGCCGACCAGGCTGGAGAACGGCACGGCCGACAGCTGCACCTTGGCAAATTCGCCCGTCATCGTCAGCGATTGCGGGGTAATGCCCATCGCCGTCAGGCTCGCCAGCAGGGTTTCCCGGGCCATCGGTGCGCCCTGGGCCGGCGCCTGGCGCGACAGTTCGCTCGCTTCGAGCGCCATGCTGCGCAGTTGCGCCGCTTCCTGGCGCAACTGCGGCAAGGCTTTTTCCAGCTGCGCGCGGCCGCTCACGGCGGGGCTGATGAACAGCAGGTAGACCAGGGTGCCCAGCACCACGCCGGCGCCGATGGTCAGGAATTTGCGCTCCTGCTCGGTGCGGGCGATCCAGCCCAGCGCCAATTGCGATTTGATATTAGAAAAGCTGCTGGCGGCGCTCATGGTTTAACTCCCGGTGTGGGTTTGATCAGCCAGACGGCCGGCGCCGTTTCCGTCAGCGACAGGTTGCGGAGGGCCAGCGCGCTCTTGAGCTGGGCCAGTACGCCCGGGTCGCTCGTTTCTGGTTTGACCTTGACGGTGAGCGATTGTTCCTTGAACTCGAGGCCATTGATGGCCAGCGGGCGCGGCAGGCCGCGCGCGGCCTCGCCAAAGGCCGCCGCCAGCCAGGTAAATTCGGTGGGACCCACCTGGCCGACGGCGACCCTGGCGCGCGCATTGTTCATGCGCATCTGCGCCATCGGGTCCTGGATCACCGTGTCTTTCGGATAGGCCGCGCGGAAGGTTTGCAGCATCGACTGGCGGATGCCGTCCGCCTCGCGCTTCATGCGCAGCCATTCGATGTTCAGGCCCACCAGGTTGACGATGAGGGCCAGCGCCGCCAGCGCCAGCGGCCAGCGCCAGCGGCCCCAGTCGGTGGCGCGGGCGCCGGCCGCGCCCAGCGCGGGCACCATGTCGAGCGTGGTGGTCTTGGCGCCGGCGATCCAGTGGGCCCAGGTGTCGGGCTCGACGGCGATGGGCGGACTCGACAGCTGCCCCAGCGCCTGGTAGGTGGTCAGATCGGCGCCCGGCACGTACAAGGTCAGGGGGGCGTCGCCGGCCAGCGCGCGCGCCGTTTGCACGGCCACTTCCGGGCTCGCGTCCAGCGCCAGGCCCATGCCGTGGTACAGGCCGTCGCGCAGGGACAGTTCGTGGGCGCCAATGACGCCGCTGACCTGGCCGGGAGAAATGGGCAGGCACAGCTGGGCGGGAATGGCCGTCACGGCGCGCGCGCCCAGCGCCAGCATGGCCCGCACCAGCGGCTCGAGCAAGGCGCGCTGCACCACGGCTACGCTGCGCACGCCGTCGGCCGATACCACCGGCGCCGGCGCGAGCACGCAATCGTGCGGGTCGCCCAGCACCTGTTCTTCGACCAGGCCCGGCAAGGCCGCCTTCAGGCGCGCGCCCGACAGGGGTGGCGCCTTCACGTGCAGCATCGTCACGTCGGCGGCGGCCAGCAGCAGCACCACGCGGCGCACGTTGTTGACCAGGTCGCCCAGGCCGCGCAGGGCGCCTTCTCCCTGCTGGCCGATCAGGCCGCTGTCGGCGACCATGGCGTAGCGGGCCAGGGCGGCGTCGCCGTCCGCGCGTGCCGGCAGGCGGATATATAAAGTGCTCAAACGATCTCGCTTTCTGCTGTGTGACTTTTCATATTAATTCTGCCGCGTCCATAGTACCGTGGTCTGGCTGCCCAGGTTCGACTCGATCAGCGATTCGGCGTCGAGCGCGGCGCGGTCGAGGCGGATCCGGCTGCGCGCCAGAAAATAACTGCTTTTGACATCGACGGGGGCGTTGGCCATGAAGGTCATGCCCTGGTTGAGGACGGTAAAATTGGCCGGGCTGAGGGCGGGCACCTGCTTGCGTTTCTCGACAATCGCGCGCGCCTGGCTGACCGAGCAATTTTGCAGCAGGGCGCTGAGCACCTCGGCCGATGCCGTGTTCAGGTTGACCTGGGCGGTGGCGGGCAAGACGATGACGAACTCGCGCAGGCGGTCGACGGTGTCCTTGGTGATGCCGGAAATGGCCAGCAGGTCGTCCACCTGCACCAGCCCCATCGGCACGTTGCTGGCCACGCGCGCCGGCGGGACCGGTGCGGCCGGATTGGCGCTGGCCACCATCTGCGCAATTTTCACGGCCAGCGCGGGGTCCAGTTGCAGATTGCTCAGCAGGCGCTTGAAAATGGCCTCCTGGTCAGGATCGCGCACGCCGTTGGCCGCCAGCAGCGTCAGGTTGTAGCGGGCGGTGGCGTCGCTCATGCCACCCGATAAGGTGGCGTCGAATACCTCGTTTTGCACCCGCTCGCGTTCGATGTACTGGTCAAGCCGGGTTTCGGCCAGCGGCGTGGTCCACACCTGGTCCAGTGTGGTGATTTGGGCGGCCTGCCCCGTGCGGCTTTTGAGAATCAGGCTCGACAATTCCAGCGCGCCCCGCAGGATCCACTTCGTCTGCAGGTGCAAACGCTGGTTTTCCATCGAGCGCACCTGCACCTGCTGCTGCCAGAACAGGCTGGCGACGATGGTCACCGCCAGCGTGGTGAGCAGCAAGGCGGTGATCACGGCCACGCCCTGCTGGCGGGCCAGTTGCCGGCGCGCCATCAGGCACCTCCCAGCAGGAAGGTCTTGACCATGGGCGCGGCCAGGGTGCGCGTTTGCAGCACCACTTGCAAACCGTAGGTGACGCCGGGGGCGGGGATGCTGGGCGCCACCAGCGGCGCCTGGATCATTTGCCACGAGTTATTCGCCCAGTTCTGCACGCCGATGCCCGTCACCCCCGTCTGCAGCGCCACCGGGGCGGTGGTGTCGGCGTCGCTGGTGGCGGCCTTCCACATCACATCGAGTTCCGTCATGTTGCGCGTGGCGTTCGACTCGCGCCGCAGCAGCACCCCTTCGCGCACCCGGTACGACACCACTTGCAGGCGGGTGGGCTCGTTTTCCACCATCGACAGGCGCACCAGGGTCAGGCGGTCGTCGTCGAACAGCAGGTAGGGACGGCTGCCCAGCAGGGCGCCGTCGACGGGGATGTGCTCGCAGTCGCTCTGCATTTGCGCAAAAGCGAGCTGCATGCCGCGCGTGACTTCCATCTGCTCGGTGAGCGAGACGCGGGCGCGCACGATGCCGTCCAGGCCGCGCCAGCCCAGCACGGCGACCATCGCCAGGATGCTGATGGCAACGAGCAATTCGACCAGCGTGAAGCCGCGCGCCTTGACGGTGTTCATGGCGCCACCAGCTGCACCAGCTTGACGATGCGGCGCTCGGGATTTTTCAGGTCGTACACGCTCACTTCCACCCGGCGCAGCAGGGGATTCGGGCTGACCAGCACCTCTTCGTCGCAGACGAGTTGCAAATCGCCCTGCGGACAGTCGAAGCGCTGCTTGCCGACGGCGGGAAAGACGTGATTGAGGCGCACCTGCACCAGGCGGTTTTCCGCCGACCAGGTGGCCATCATGGCGCTGCGCAGGCCGGCGCTGTTGGCGGCCAGGCTGCCCACCGCGCGCAGCGACGCGCCCAGCGCGGTGCCGACGATCACCAGCGCCACCAGCACCTCGAGCAGGGTGAAGCCTGCCTGGGAAATTACTTGCGTACGCAAATTGTTAGGTGGCCGCGTCATCATTCCACCGTGAAGTGGCCGACGCCATCAGCGCGGATGGCCACGCGGGCGTTGCCGGCGACCAAGGTCAGCACGAAGGGCTTGTCGACGGGTTCGCGGCCGAAGGTGATGCGCAGGGGCGCGCCCGGCAGGGTGGTGGTGGGATCCATCAGCAAGGTCACGGGGCCGTCCTTGAATGCGCGCTGGCGTAACAGATCGTCGTCGACGATGGGGTCCCAGCGGGTGTCGTTGCGGACAATAAAGTGGTATTGCAGCTCGTCGGCCTCGAAGGCGACCAGGCGGTTGCGCACGATGGCTTCATCGCGCGCCAGTTGCAACAGCAGGGCCAGCCGGCTCGCTTCGCTTTGCAGGTGCTGCTGGGGGCTGGGGATCGCGTTGAGCGACACCAGGCCCAGGGTGATGCCGATGATCACCATCACCACCATCAGCTCCACCAGCGTGAAGCCGCGGGCGGCGCGGGGCGATGCAGAAAGCATGACAGGCACGGTGGCCTCCGCAGAATAAGGTCGTCTTCGGTGCGTCCGCGATAACGCTTAATTGTCCCAGGAACCGATGTCGGCATCTTCGCCGACGCCGCCGGGCTGGCCGTCGGCGCCCAGCGAAAACAGGTCGACTTCGCCATGTACGCCCGGCTGCATGTATTGGTAGGCATTGCCCCACGGGTCTTTGGGCAGCTTGTCGATGTAGCCGCCCGCTTTCCAGCCGTTGGCGGCAGGACCGGCGGTGGGCTTGGTCACCAGCGACACCAGGCCCTGCTCGGTGGTGGGATAGCGCTGGTTGTCGAGCTTGTACAGTTTGAGCGCTTGCATCAGGGTCGAGATATCGACCTTGGCGGCGGTGACGCGCGACTCGCCCGTGCGCCCCATCAGCTTGGGCACCACCAGGGCGCCGAGAATGCCGATGATGACCACCACCACCATGATTTCCACCAGGGTGAAACCGCGCGCACGGCGCAGCGAGGCGGGAGACTTGTTGCGAAAAGCAATTTGCATGATGTCTGTCGTCAGTTCCGAAAGGAGAGAAGTATAAGGGGGTTTGGATGCAGACGGCGCGTTCGCGGCGCTTTTACACTGGTAACGCATTGTAAGCGGCGAGATCGCGCAAAGGCGATGGCGAAGCGCTATCGTCTTGTGCTGGCGCTAACTACTTAGCTTGACTTTGTCCATCTACGCCGCACACGGCGCAGGCGCGATCGCGGGCGATGCCGATACTGGTCCACTCCATGTTACGCCCATCGAGCAGCAACAGGCGCCCGGCCAGCGGTGCGCCGATGCCGACGATCAGTTTCATCGCTTCGGCCGCCTGCATGGCGCCGATCACCCCCACCAGCGGGGAGAACACGCCCAGCGTGCTGCAGGCGGCGTCTTCGAAGCGGGCGTCCTCGGGGAACAGGCAGGCGTAACAGGGCGAGGCGGCGCTGCGGGGATCGAACACGGACAACTGGCCGTCGAAGCGGATCACGGCGCCCGCCACCAGCGGCACGCCGGCAGCGACGCAGGCGCGGTTGACGGCGTGGCGGGTGGCGAAGTTGTCGCTGCAGTCGAGCACGACCGTCGATGCCGCCACCAGTTCGGCCAGGCGCGCGCCCGCCACCCGCTCGGGCAGGGCGACGATGTCGAGGTCGGGATTGATCTGCAACAGCGCGGTCCGCGCCGAGGCCACCTTGGCCTGGCCCACCCGCTCGGTGGTGTGGAGGATCTGGCGCTGCAGATTGGTCAGGTCGACGCTGTCATCGTCGACCAGCACCAGCTGCCCCACGCCGCTGGCGGCCAGGTACAGGGCGGCCGGTGAGCCGAGACCACCGGCGCCGATGATCAGCACGCTGGCCGCGAGCAGGCGCTGCTGGCCCTCGATGCCGATCTCGTCGAGCAGGATGTGGCGCGAGTAGCGCAGCAGCTGGTGGTCGTTCACGCGCGTGCCGCCCTTACTTGACGGGCTTGCCCTTGAGGTCGGCCGGCTTGGGCGCTTCGTCGCCCTGCTTGCCGTCGAAGGTCGAGACGGGGGTGGGCAGCAGTTTTTGTGCATCGACCACTTCCACCGCGGGCGCCGGCGCCAGTTTCACGGGCAGGCCCTTGAAATGATTCAAGGCCTGCAGCAGTTGAAAATCATCCTTGCTGCCAAACTCGACCGGTTTGCGGTTTTTCAGGACCGCGGCGCGTTTTTCCAGTTCGGCCAGGTCGATCTTCGACTTGGCTTCGCCCTTGGCCTTGTCGCCCTCGCTGCCCAGGTGGCGTTCCAGGTCCGCTTCGTGTTCGCGCAGGGCGTTAAAACCGTCATCGTCGGCCGTTTCGTCGACCATCAGGTCGGGCATGATGCCGCGCGCCTGGATCGAACGGCCCTTGGGCGTGTAGTAGCGCGCCGTGGTCAGCTTGACGGCGGTGTCGGCGGTGAGCTGGCGCAGCGTTTGCACGGAGCCCTTGCCGAAGGTCTGGCTGCCCATGATGATGGCGCGCTGGTAGTCTTGCAGGGCGCCGGCGACGATCTCCGAGGCCGAGGCCGAGCCCGTATTGACCAGCACCACCATGGGCACGGTTTTCAGGCCGGCCGGCAGTTTGGCCAGCGGATCGACGCCGTTACGGCCCACGTAAAATTCGCGGCGGCCATAAAAGCGCTGGTTCGAATCGGGCAACTGGCCCTTGGTCGAGACGATTTCCTGCTCTTTCGGCAAGAACGCGGCCGACACCCCGATGGCGCCCGGCAGCAAGCCACCCGGGTCGTTGCGCAGGTCGAGGATGAGGCCCTTGATGTGCGGGTCCTGGGCGTACAGGGCGGTGGCCTTGGCCGCCAGCTCGTCGAGCGTCTGCTCCTGGAACTGGCTGATGCGCAGCCAGGCGTACCCGGGCTCGACGATTTTTCCCTTGACGCTCTTGACCTGGATTTCCTCGCGCACCAGGTCGATGGTGCGCGCCTTGTCCTCGCCCTTGCGGGCAATGGTGAGCAACACCCGGCTGCCGGGGGCGCCGCGCATTTTCTTGATCGCTTCGTCGAGCGTGAGCCCCTTGATGGCGACGCCGTCGATGCGGGTGATCAGGTCGCCCGACTTGATGCCGGCGCGCCAGGCGGGCGAATCTTCGATGGGCGAGACGATCTTGACGTAGCCGTCTTCGGTGGACACTTCGATGCCCAGGCCGACGAAGCGCCCCTGCATGCTCTCGCGCATTTCCTTGAACGCTTTTTTGTCCAGGTAGACGGAATGGGGATCGAGCGAGGCGACCATGCCGCCGATCGCTTCGGACAGCAGTTTCTTGTCGGTGACGGGCTCGACGTAATCGGACTTGATGAGGCCGTAGACATCGGCCAGCTGGCGCAATTCGTCCAGCGGCAGGGGCGAGCCGGCCGCCTTCTGGGCGACGGCGGGAAACTGGAACGACAGGGCCACGCCGGCGAGTACGCCGACGCAAATCAGGCCGGCAGTGCGTGCGCGCTCGCGCGTTTTGCTCTGCCCGGCGCAGGGTGCTTGATGGGTCATGCCTTGCCTTCGCGATATGCTTAAAATTTGATCCAGGACGCGGGGTCGAACGCCTGCCCCAGGTGCCTGAGTTCAAAGTATAGACCCGATTCTTCGCGCCCGCCCGTGTTACCGGCACTGGCAATGGTCTCGCCGGCCTTGACCACTTGTCCGGCCTGCTTGAGCAAGCTTTGGTTATTGCCGTAGATTGACAGGTACTGGCCGCCGTGATCGACGATGATCAGGTTGCCGAAGCCCCGCATCCAGTTGGCCCACACCACCCGGCCGCCGGCGACGGCGTGGACGTCGGCGCCCTCGCCGGCCTGGATGAACACGCCTTTCCAGGTGGCATCGCCCCGCTTGGCGCCGAAGCGGGCGGCCAGGCGCCCGGCCACGGGCGCGCGCAGCTGTCCTTTCAGGCTGGCAAAGGCGCCGTCGGGGGCGGCCGGGGCCAGCGCCACGTCGGCCGGCCGGGCGGCGGGCTCCGGCTTCGGCTCCGGCTTCGGCTCGGGCCGTTGCGCCACCCGTGGCGGCTCGTCGTTGTCGATGGGGTCGGGTTTGAAAGCGGGTTTACCGGGCGGCTTCGGCTTGCTCGCCTCGCGCGCGAGCCGCTCGCGCTCGGCCTTGCGGCGCGCTTCGGCCAGCAATCTCGCGTCCTCGGCCGCCTTGGCGCGGGCGGCCGCCAGCGCGGCCAGCCGGCGCTGCTCGGCGGCGGCCGCTTCGGCCTGCTGCTTGATCAGTTTCGACAGATTGTCCACCAGCGCGCTCATGCGTTGCTCGTCGCGCTGCAGGTTGCCCACTTCCTTGCGCTGTGCCGTCAACTGGCTCGACAGGGAACTGAGCAACTGCGCCCGCCGGCCCTTTTCTTTCTCCAGCTGGGCTTTCTTTTGCTGCTGTTCTTCGGCAATTTCCAGCAATTCGTCGCGCGCATTTTGCGCCGCCGCCTGGTTCGTCTCGACCGCCGCCAGGTTGCTGCGCAAGGAGTCGAGCAGTTTCGCCTGCGCCTGCGACAGGTAGGCCATCAATTGCAGGTCGCGGTTGATGCGGTTCGGGTTGTCGCCCGACAGCAGCAGCTTGATGCGGTCCTCGTTGCCGGCCACATAATGCTGGCGCAGCAGCTTGGCCAGTTGCTTTTTCTGGGCGTCGATGGTGAGCACGAGCCGTTCGCCGGCCGCAGCGAGCTCGCCGATCTTGACATTCGTCGCCTGCTGTTCGCCGCCCAGGTCGCGCAGCGCCCGGTTGGCGTCGGAAATCGCTTCTTCCGAGGCCGCCAGGGTGTCGGCGGCATTGTCCTTCTCGCTCTCGGTCTTGCTGATGTCTTTCTTGAGCGCCTGCAGCTTTTGCACGATGCCGGCGCGGTTCGCTTCGGCGACAGCTTTTTGCTTGCTGCGCTCGGTCGGTTTGGCGGGCGCCACGGCCGCGGCGGTGGCGCAACTGGCCACGAGCAGCAGCGCGGCCGCCGTCGCCAGCCGGTTGACAGAAAAGTGAAATGACAAAATGCTTACTTCGCCTTACCCTGGTTCGCCACGGCCGCGGTGGCGGCAGCGATGGCGGCCGCGTCACCCAGGTAGTAATGGCGAATCGGCTTGAGATCGGCATCGAGCTCGTAGACGAGCGGCTGGCCATTGGGAATGTTCAGACTGACGATGTCGGTGTCGCTGATGCCATCGAGCATTTTGATCAGGGCGCGCAGGCTGTTGCCGTGGGCGGAGATGAGGATCTGGCGGCCGGCGCGGATGGCCGGGGCGATCTCGTCCTCCCAGGCCGGCATGACGCGCGCCACGGTGTCTTTCAGGCACTCGGTCAGGGGGATCGCGGCCTTGTCCAGGCGCGCGTAGCGGGGATCGGCGAACGAGGTGCGCTCGTCGTCGGCGGCCAGCGGCGGCGGCGGCGTGTCGTAGCTGCGGCGCCACACCAGCACCTGCTCGTCGCCGTACTTGGCGGCCGTCTCGCCCTTGTCGAGCCCCTGCAGGGCGCCGTAGTGGCGCTCGTTGAGGCGCCAGTCATTGACCACGGGCAGCCACATCATGTCCATTTCGTCCATCGTCAACCACAGCGTGCGGATGGCGCGCTTGAGGACGGACGTGTAGGCCAGGTCAAAGGTAAAACCGGCGTCCTTGAGCACCTTGCCCGCGTTTTTTGCTTCCAGCACGCCCTTGGCCGTCAGGTCGACGTCGGTCCAGCCGGTAAAGCGGTTTTCCAGGTTCCAGGTCGATTCGCCGTGGCGCATGAATACGATTTTGTACATAGAGTCTTTAGTAAAAGGCAAGTGGATCGGGGGCGCGCGGCGACAAAAACAGCTTGGTCCGTTTCGCTTTCGCCTTCTATTTTATAATGCGCAGATTAAGTTAACCCACTGGATGCTTCGTGAAATTCATTCTTGACCATATTTTTACCATTGTCATCGTGCTGGCATCGGGCGGCTACCTGCTGTTTGCCGGGCTTGGACGGGGTGGCCGGCGCGCTTCGCCCCTCGAGGCGACCCAGCTCATTAACCGCGGCAAGACCACCATTGTCGACGTGCGCACCCCCGAAGAATTTGCCGCAGGGCATTTGCGCGACGCGAAAAACATTCCGCTGGCAGACTTGGGCACCCGCATTGGCGAGCTCGAGAAATCGAAAAGCCGTGCCATCATCGTCGTTTGCCAGTCCGGCGCCCGCGCCGACAAGGCAGTGCGCCAGCTGGCCGCGGCCGGTTTTGCCGACGTCGTCCGCCTCGACGGCGGCATCGCCGCCTGGCAGACCGCTGGTCTGCCAGTCGCCAAATAACATTTTGAGGAACTTACCATGAGCACCCAGGCCCACGTCGTCCTGTACCACACTGCCAGCTGCCCCTATTGCGTGCGCGCCGAGCGTTTGCTCGAAGCCAAGGGCGTCACCGCGATCGAACGCATCCGCGTCGATCTCGACCCGGAACAGCGTACCATCATGATGCAAAAAACGGGTCGCCGCACGGTGCCGCAAATTTACGTGGGCGACACCCACGTGGGCGGTTTCGACGACTTGTATGCGCTCGATCAGGCGGGCCGGCTTGAACCCTTGTTAAATGGGGTGACACCAGCCTGAATGCGCCATGGCGGCGCCGGCAGCGGTGGCGCTATTGTTCACAGGGTTGTTTTGATACAATTGCCGTCGCATTTGCGAACACGCATATACGGGACGGCGACCTGCCCTCCCCCTTATCTCTCAACGAAAGCGTTCCATGTCTGACGAAAATCTGCAACCCGTATTCCAAATCCAACGCGTCTACCTGAAAGACATGTCGCTGGAACAGCCGAATTCCCCTGGCATTTTCCTCGAGCAAGAAGCGCCGACCATCGAAGTGTCCCTCGACGTGGGCGCCGAAGCCATCGCCGACGGCATCTACGAGTCGACCGTGACGATCACCGTCACCGCCAAGGTTGGCGAAAAAGTCGCTTTCCTGGTCGAAGGCAAGCAAGCCGGTATCTTCGAAGCGCGCAACATCCCTGAAGACCAGCTCGACCCACTGCTGGGCATCGGTTGCCCGAACATCGTCTACCCTTACCTGCGTGGCAACATCGCCGACGTCATCACCCGTGCCGGCTTCCCGCCCGTGCACCTGGCTGAGATCAACTTCGAAGTGTTCTACCAGCAGCGTCGCGCCGCCCTGGCCGAGCAAGCGGCCTCGCCGGAAGCGCCTACGCTGAACTAAGTCAGCGCAGCCGTTTTTGCCCGAACGGGACAGGTCAACAGCCTGTCCCGTTTTCGTTTTCGCTTCTTTGCTGGACCAGCTTTTCCGGGATTGTCGATGCCACGTTCGCGTTTTGCTGTTTTAATTGCCCTGCTGCTGGCGCTGCCGGTGGCCGCTGCCGTCGACTTCAAGAGCATCGGCGCGGCGCCCGCCATTTTGTACGATGCGCCATCGACGCGCGGCGGCAAGCTCTACGTGGCGCCACGGGGCATGCCGGTCGAGGTGGTGCTCAGTTATGGCGCCTGGGTTAAATTGCGCGACATGAACGGCGACATGGCCTGGGCCGAGGCGAGCGCGCTCAGCCCGCGCCGCACGCTGGTGGTGCGCAGCGCCAACGCCAAGGTGCGCGCGGGCGCCGAGGACAACGCCGCCGTCGTCATGACGGCCGACCGCGGCGTGCTGCTCGAGCTGGTCGAGCCGGCGCCGGCGTCCATCTGGCTCAAAGTGCGGCACAAGGATGGCATGACGGGCTTCGTCAAAGCAACTGACGTCTGGGGAATCTGATGGCAAACATCACCGTATTAGGGGCGGGCGCCTGGGGCACCGCCGTCGCCATTTCGCTGGCAGCGCGCCACCAGGTGCTGCTGTGGGGCAGAGATGCGCAGGCGATGGCCGAGATGGCCGCCGCGCGCGAAAACCGCAGCTATCTGCCGGGCTGCCCCTTGCCCCCGGCCTTGCAGGTGACGGGCGACTTCGAGGCGGCACTGGCCCATCTCCAAGGGGACGCGACGCCGCTACTGATCGCCGCCTGCCCGGTGGCGGGCTTGCGCCCCCTGCTGACGCAACTGGCCGGCCGGCCCATTCCGAACGTGGTGTGGCTGTGCAAGGGCTTCGAATACGGCAGCGGCTTGCTGCCACACCAGGTGGTGGCCCAGGTGCTGGGCGACCGTGTGCCCGGCGCGGCCCTGTCCGGTCCCTCGTTCGCCCAGGAAGTGGCGAAAGGCTTGCCGTGCGCGCTGACGGCGGCCTCGGCCTCGAGCGAACTGCGCCAGCGCGTGGTGGCGCTGGTCCACGGCGGCACGATGCGCGTCTATTCGTGCGACGACCTGGTGGGCGTGGAAGTGGGCGGCGCCGTCAAGAACGTGCTGGCCATCGCCACCGGCGTGGCGGACGGCCTGGGCCTGGGCTTGAATGCCCGCGCCGCCCTCATTACCCGCGGACTGGCGGAAATCACCCGCCTGGGGCTGGCCCTGGGGGGCCAGGCCGGCACCTTCATGGGTCTGACGGGCATGGGCGACCTGATCCTCACCTGCACGGGCGACCTGTCGCGCAACCGCCGGGTCGGTCTTGAACTGGCGCGCGGCAAGAAACTCGAGCAGGTAGTCGCCGAACTGGGCCACGTGGCCGAGGGCGTGCCGTGTGCGCGCGCGGTGCGCGAGCTGGCCAGCAAGATGGGCGTGGACATGCCGATCACCCATGCGGTGGCCGGCGTGCTGTTCGATGGCGACGACCCCAGCGCCATGGTGGCAAAGCTGCTGGCGCGCGATCCGCGCGGAGAGCTGTGAACTAGGCTGCCGGCGTCGGGCCGGCGCCGCGCACGATCAGGATCGTCATCAGGGCCACCGCGTCCTGCACGGCGCGCACCGCGTGTGGCACGCCGCCGGCCAGGTACAGCATCTCGCCCGGCAGCAAATTGACCACCCGGTCGTGGGCCTCGACGTCGATTTCACCCTCCAGGCACTGCAAGGTCACTTCGCCGTCGACCTTGTGCAAGGGCATGGGCCGCTCTTTCGGCAAGACCAGCCGGATCAGTTCCATGTGCGGCGTCTTGGCCAGCGCGACCGAAGTAAAAAAGGCGATGTCGTCGTCGCCACGCGAGAGCGCGATCTTGTCGCCCGATGCGGCGTGTTGCAATGCCATGGTGTCCCCTTGGTTGAGATGAAAGTCGATACGCCGTTCAGGGCGCCGCGGTGTCCGCCGCCAGCTCGGGCACGCTGCGCAGCCAGCTCACCAGGGCGAACGCATCCTTGAAGCCAGCCACCAGTTGCGGCACCAGCCGGTCCGGATCGTTGAGCACCAGCGGCACCGTGGTCCACACGAAAAAACCCTTCATTTTGAGGTGCTCGATGTGGACGTGGGATGGATCGAAGCCTTTCGGCGGGCGCTGCAGGCTGTGCTCGACGTCGAAACCGCCGAAGGTCTGGCGCAGGGCTTTATTTTTCATCAATTTTGCAAACCCTGTCGCATCGTTGACCACGTGCTGGCGGATCGCTTTCAGGCGCTCCGGTGGCGGCAGGTACTCGCCGGCGCCGATGCCCAGCGTGCCGTCGCCCTCGATGTGAAAATAATAGGTGGGGCCGCCACCGGCGCTGGGCCGGCGCCGGTCGAGCGGCGTGATGCCGGCCGAAAAGCGGGTTTTATAGGGGCGCTTGTCGTGCGAAAAGCGGATGTCGCGGTTGATGCGAAACATCGCCTTCTTCGGATTGCACGCCACCACCTGCGGGTCGAATGCGCCCAGTTCGGCGATCAACTGGGTGACCACGGCCAGAAATTCTTCCCGCAAAATATCGTAGCGGGGCTTGTTCATGATGAACCAGGGACGGTTGTTATTGTCTTTGAGCTCGCTCAGGAACTGGGTCAGGTCGCGCAGATGCATGGGGTCCTATCGAGTCGATTCATGGAAGGGGAAGCGGGCGGCGCTCATTCGGCCTCGGCGCTGGGCTGGGGCCGCGGACGTTTGCCGACCAGCACCTCGAGCGTCGATGACTGATTCTTGCGGATCACCGTGAACGGGGTCTTCTGCCCCGGTGGCAGCGCGGAAATCAGGGTCAGCATCTGGTTGGTGTCGCCCACCGGCTGGCCTTGCACGGCCGAGAGAATATCGCCGGGACGGATGCCGGCGCGGTCGGCCGGGCCGCCACGTACCACGCCGGCAATGATGGCGCCGCTCTTGCGGGCCAGGCCGAAGCCTTCGGCCAGTTCGGGGGTGATGTCCTGGGTTTCGATGCCGATCCAGCCGCGCACCACCTGGCCATGCTTGATGATGGCGTCCATCACCGTCTTGGCGGTGCTGACGGGAATGGCAAAGCCGATCCCCACCGAGCCGCCCGATTGCGAATAGATGGCCGAATTGATGCCGATCAGGTTGCCGGCCGTATCGACCAGGGCGCCGCCCGAATTGCCAAAATTGATGGCGGCATCGGTCTGGATGAAATTTTCAAACTGGTTGATGTGCAAATTGTTGCGCCCCACCGCAGAGACGATGCCCATGGTAACTGTCTGGCCCACGCCGAACGGATTGCCGATGGCCAGCACGACGTCGCCCACCTTGGCCTGGTCGGAATTGCCCAGCACAATCACGGGCAAGCCCCGCTCCGCGATACGGATGACGGCCAGGTCCGTTTCCGGGTCCGTCCCCACCACCTTGGCGGGCAGCTTGCGGCCGTCGGCCAGCACCACCTCGATCTCATCGGCCGCTTCGACGACGTGATTGTTGGTCAGAATGTAGCCTTCCGGGCTGACGATCACGCCCGAACCGAGGCTGGCCTGCTGTTCGCTGCGGGGGGCGCGGTCGCCGAAAAAGCGGCGAAAGAAGGGGTCGCGCAACAGCGGGTGGTTTTGCGGCAGCGCCTTGCTGGTCAGAATATTGACCACGGCGGGCATGGCCCGTCCTGCCGCCTCGCGGTAACTGCCCGAACCGGCGCCGCCCCGGCCCTGCGCGGGCGCCTGCAGCACCGGCACGGCGCTCGACGGCGTCACCCCCTCCATGCGCGGCGACGACCGCTGCAACCACTCCGGCCGCATCGCCTGCAGCACCATGTACACGGCCAGCGCCACCGTGATGGCTTGGGCGAACAGCAGCCACAGTCGTTTCATGCAAGCTCCTTAGCGGCGCAGTGCGTCGCGGATTTCGCGCAGCAACAGCACGTCTTCGGGCGTGGCCACGGCGGCCGGCGCGGCCACGGGAACGGGCTTTTGCAGGCGGTTGATCATGCGGACCATCTGGAAAATGATGAACGCCAAAATAAGGAAATTCAGGGCCACGGTGAGGAAATTGCCGTAGGCGAGCACGGCGCCCCCTTTTTTCGCTTCGGCCAGCGCCAGCCCGTAGGCCTGGCCGTTGAGCGGCAGGTAATAATTGGCGAAATCGAGGCCGCCGAACAGCTTGCCGATGGGGGGCATGATGATGTCCTGCACCAGCGAATCGACAATTTTGCTGAAGGCGGCGCCGATGATCACGCCGACCGCCAGGTCGATCACATTGCCCTTCATGGCAAACTGCTTGAACTCGCCCATCATGCTCATACGACCTCCGGAAACAATTGTTAAAAGTGAGACATCATCATACCCCGAAGCTGGCGCAAACGACATCGCCGCCCGCCGTTGGCAGGGCTGGCGAGCGGGGCCGAACGTGTCGGGCGGCGAAGGGGCGCAGCGCATTTCGCTGCATCGCAGCACGCGCTTGGCGAATTTATGGTAAGAAGCTTGCAACTTTTTGTTTAATTCGCTAGACGCTTACCTTATAATTTAAGGTTGCTAGAAGTTCAGCACGGCTTCTGGAGATTTCGTGTTTTGACTAAACTTGGGGTTGGTTATGAGTAACGAAAAACAGGTCGATCCAGGTCGCCGAGGGCTGATGGTGGCCACGTGCGCAGCTGGTGGAGTTGTTGGTTTGGCCACGGCAGGTGCCCTGGTCAGTACGTTCCAGCCATCGGAGCGCGCCAAGGCGGCGGGCGCCCCGGTTGAAGTCGATATCTCCGATGTTGCCCCCGGCACCATGAAAGTGGTCGAATGGCGCGGCAAGCCCGTGTGGATCCTGCGCCGCACCCCCGAAATGATGGCCTCGCTGGCAAAGAACGACGACAAAGTCGCCGACCCCAAGTCCGATAAAATCTACCAGCTCGACATGCCGGCCTACGCCAAGAATGAAGAGCGCGCCCGTGCCGAGCACAAGGAAGTGCTGGTGGTGGTGGGCATCTGCTCCCACCTGGGCTGTTCGCCGTCGTCGCGCTTCGCCGCCGGCGCCCAGCCGAGCCTGCCGGACGACTGGACGGGCGGCTTCCTGTGCCCCTGCCATGGCTCGACCTTCGATTTGTCCGCCCGCGTGTTCAAAAACAAGCCGGCGCCGACCAATCTCGACGTGCCCCGCTACATGTACCTGTCCGATTCGCGGATCGTGATCGGCAAAGACGAGAAAGGCGAGGCATAACATGGCAGCGTTCAAAGAAACCAAGTTCCCCGCCAATGCCCCCGTGGCCCAGAAAGCCGTCGGCTGGATCGATGACCGCTTCCCCCTGACGAAGCTGTGGAATGACCAGTGGGGCAAGTATTACGCCCCAAAAAATTTCAACTTCTGGTACATCTTCGGCATTCTCGCCACCTTCATCCTGGTGCTGCAGATCGTCACCGGCATCTTTTTGACCATGCACTACAAGCCGGACGCGGCGCTGGCCTTCAACTCGGTCGAACTGACCATCATGCGCGACGTGCCATGGGGTTGGCTGGTGCGCTACATGCACTCGACGGGCGCGTCGGCTTTCTTTATCGTCATCTATCTGCATATGACGCGGGGATTGCTGTACGGCTCCTACCGCAAGCCCCGTGAACTGCTGTGGCTGTTCGGCTTCGCCATCTTCCTGGCGCTGATGGCCGAAGCCTTCTTCGGGTATTTGCTGCCGTGGGGCCAGATGTCGTACTGGGGCGCCCAGGTGATCGTCAACCTGTTCGGCGCCATCCCCCTGATCGGGCCGGACCTGTCGCTGTGGATCCGCGGCGACTACGTGGTGTCGGACGCCACCCTGAACCGTTTCTTTGCGTTCCACGTCATCGCCATTCCGCTGGTCATCCTCGGCCTGGTGGCGGCGCACCTGATCGCCCTGCACGAAGTGGGCTCGAACAATCCGGACGGCATCGAGGTCAAAGACACCCTGGGCCCGGACGGCCATCCGCTCGACGCCGTGCCGTCGCACCCGTACTACACCTTCCACGACCTGTTCGGTGTGTCGATCTTCCTGCTGGTGTTCAGCGCGGTCATTTTCTTTGCGCCGGAAATGGGCGGCTACTTCCTGGAATACAACAATTTCATTCCCGCCGATTCGCTCAAGACGCCCACCCACATCGCGCCGACCTGGTATTTCACGCCATTTTATTCGGTACTGCGGGCCACCACGGCCGACTTCATGTACGTGCTGATGGGCGTGGTGGCCGCGTATGTCGTGTTCCTGTGGCTCAAGTCGCAACTGGCGTTCCTGACCAAGGTCGTGGTCGCCATCATCGGTCTTGTCCTGATCATCGGCATGCTGCCATCGGTGCTCGACGCCAAGTTCTGGGGCGTGGTGCTGTTCGGTTCCTCCGTCGTCATCATCGCCCTGCTGCCGTGGCTGGACCACTCGCCAGCCCGTTCGATCCGCTACCGTCCCACCTGGCACAAGTATGTGCTGGCCGTGTTCGGTTTGTCCTTCGTCATCCTGGGCTACCTGGGCACGCAGCCGCCCAGCCCCATCGGTGGCGTGGTGTCGCAGGTGTGCACCCTGCTCTATTTCGGCTTCTTCCTGCTGATGCCATGGTGGAGCACGATGGGCACGTTCAAGCCCGTGCCCAAGCGCGTCACGTTCCATGCGCACTAACCGCCGACACCAGAGACGAGGACCGACCATGACTTTTGTGAAAAAACTGATTGCAACGCTGTCGCTGGCCCTGTTGCCCGTCCTGGCCGTGGCCAGCGAGGGCGGTTTCACCCTCGACAAGGCGCCTGAACGGCCCAGTCTGTCGTCCCTGCAACACGGCGCCAAATTGTTCGTCAACTATTGCCTGAACTGCCATTCGGCGTCGGCCATGCGCTACAACCGCCTGAAGGACCTGGGCCTGAGCGAGGAGCAGATCAAGGGCAACCTGCTGTTCTCGGCCGATAAAACGGGCGACCTGATGACCACCGCCATGCGCCCGGCAGACGCCAAGGCCTGGTTCGGCGCGGTACCGCCGGATCTGTCCGTCATTGCCCGCGCCAAGGCGTCCTCGGGCGGCACCGGCGGCGACTATCTGTACACGTATCTGCGCACCTTCTACAAGGACGACACGCGCCCGACGGGCTGGAACAACATGGTGCTGCCCAATGTGGCAATGCCCCATGTCATGTGGCAACTGCAGGGCGTGCGTACCGTCAAGATGGTGGAAGAAAAAGACCCGCACGATCACAGCAAGATGGTGCACAAGTTTGCCGGTTTCGAACAAGTTACGCCGGGCACCATGACGGCCACCGAGTTCGACACGGCAACGGCTGATCTGGTGGGCTATCTCGAGTGGATGGCCGAGCCGGCCCAGAACACGCGCAAGCGCCTGGGCGTGTGGGTGTTGTTGTTCCTGTCGCTGTTCGTGCTGCTCACTTGGCGTCTGTCCGCGTCATACTGGAAAGAAGTCAAGTAATTACCGTATACTACCGAGCCAGCATTTCTCGCCCGCGGACTGTCGCGGGCGATCATTTTGGGGTGAGCGCTTGCGTATCACCCCCTTTGTTTCTAAGGAACTATAAACCATGATGGTTCTCTATTCGGGCACTACCTGCCCCTTTTCCCAACGCTGCCGCCTGGTGCTGTTCGAAAAAGGCATGGACTTTGAAGTCCGTGACGTCGACCTGTTTAACAAGCCGGAAGACATTTCCACGATGAATCCGTACGGCCAGGTCCCCATCCTGGTCGAACGCGAATTGATTCTGTACGAATCGAACATCATCAACGAGTACATCGACGAGCGTTTCCCCCACCCGCAGCTGATGCCGGCCGATCCGCTGATGCGTGCGCGCGCCCGCCTGATGCTGTTCAACTTTGAAAAAGAGTTGTTTGTCCACGTCCACGTGCTCGAAAGCGAACGCGCCAAGGCCAACGACAAGAGCCACGACAAGGCCCGTGCGGAAATTCGCGACCGCCTGACCACGCTCGCCCCCTTGTTCCTCAAGAACAAGTACATGCTCGGTGACGAGTTCTCGATGCTTGACGTGGCCATTGCGCCATTGTTGTGGCGTCTGGACCACTACGGTATCGAACTGTCGAAAACGGCGGCGCCGTTGATGAAATACGCCGAGCGCATTTTCTCGCGTCCGGCCTACATCGAGGCATTGACGCCTTCCGAGAAAGTCATGCGCCGTTAATTCGCGGCCCGCACGACGCTTGCACGCCGCTCTGCGACGCCAATTGGCGATTCAACGTAGACTGGCGTGCAATCCTGCATCCTTCGCACTTCCTGTTTTTGCTGAAAATTCAATCATGGCTGACATTTCGACCAAACCCTACATGCTGCGCGCCATCTACGAATGGTGTACCGACAGCGGCTTCACGCCTTACCTGGCGGTGAAGGTCGACGCTGGCACCACGGTGCCGATGGAATACGTCAAAAAGGGCGAGATTGTCCTCAACATCAGTTTCGGCGCCACCTCGGGCCTCAAGATGGACAACGACGCCGTCCACTTCCACGCCCGTTTCGGTGGTGTCTCGCGTGAAATTTACGTCCCGGTCAACAATGTGCTGGCCATCTACGCCAACGAAAACGGCCAGGGCATGGCCTTCGAAGTAGGCGCCCCCGGCACCGAAACGGCGGCAGCAACCAGCACCGAGGCCACCGGCCCGGCGCTCGCCTCGGTACCGAGCATCAACACCGACAAGCCGGCGCCGGCGCTGTCGACGGTCCCCGACGACAACGACGAGCCCCCCAAAAAAGGCGGCCGTCCCACGCTGACCGTCATCAAATAGCGGTATAATTTCGCCCACGCCGACTTAGCTCATTTGGTAGAGCAGTTGATTTGTAATCATCAGGTGGCCAGTTCGAAACCGGCAGTCGGCACCAAAAATATTCAATAAAATCAAAGGGTTACAGCGAAATCGTCTGTAGCCCTTTGCCGTTTTTGGAGTATTTGCTGCATTTCTGCTGCAATCATCCTCTCTCGGTCTAGCTATACCTCTGCTCCTCACCTCAACTATGGAGCAAGACATGGCAAGTATTCTGAATCGCGGTCCCCATCAATGGCAAGTCACCATACGTCGCAAGGGGTATCCACCCCAAACGAAAACTTTCGAAACGAAGAAACGGGCTGAAGCATGGGCCACTATCGTCGAATCCGAGATGGCTAGAGGGGTTTTCGCCGACCGGACTGAAGTGGAGCGCACTACGTTGGGCGACCTAGTCAAACGCTATAGCGAAGAAGTATCACCCACCAAACTCTCGTGTCGTACGGAACTGGTGACATCTCGCAGGTTATTGCGTCATCCCCTTGCACTCCGCCCACTTGCAACGCTGCGAAGTGTGGATTTTGCGCGGTACAGGAATCAGCGGTTGTCGGAGGGCGCAGCGAATGCCAGTGTAAGACTTGAACTGGCATACCTTTCTACTATGTTCAACACTGCCCGCAAGGAATGGTCAATTGAGGTCCGCAATTTTCTTGAGCAGGTGCGCAAGCCACCAGCGACACCAGGCCGAAAACGTCGCCTACTCGGTGACGAGGAAAGCAGGTTGCTAGCGGCGGCTCGTAAATCCAAGGCGCCAGCGTTCGAATTGTGCGTTATCTTAGCCATCGAGACGGGTATGCGCGCTGGAAATATCATGGAATTATGCTGGGAGGACGTCGACTTCGAGCATCATCTAATCTATGTGGAGCGAACGAAAAACGGTGATGAACTGGTTGCGCCGCTTTCAGAAAAAGCAGAGGCCTTTCTTAAGTCCTATCAGTGTCCCAGCAAGACCGGAAGAATCGCGACATTCTACGATTCAGCAGCATTGAGCGCCGCGTTCAGGGTAGCATGCGCGAAAGCTGGTATTAAAGGGTTGCACTATCATGATTTGCGACATGATGCCGCTACCCGCCTGGCCCCGCATGTAACGACAGCCACGTTAGCAAAGTTACTGGGCTGGAAAACGCTGCAGATGGCCATGCGGTACTACAATCCAACCCCAGCGGAACTCGTGGCTGAGCGCCGGGCGGCCGAATCTGCACGCGCTGTTGTTTAGCCGCCTAGGTGCGAAGTGTCCTACTAGGACACTTTTCCGGGTAGCCTTCGATGTGTGTGTAACCTGAGCACGTTGTTGGGCAAAGCGCCATGTTTTACTGGAAGCCTTAGGCTCTCGCAAAAAGTGTCCGACCCGGACACTTTTTACAGCGCTTAAACGTTAGAGACGTTATACCCAGTTATCCTTCGACGTTATAACCATTGGCTGCGTCATCGGTGAGCCCAATCGGTCAACAGCCCTACAACGAACCCGACGACTATGCCTCTTCGAGCTGTTAGTGAAACCGGTAATCTCCATGCATTCGAGTACGATGCGAGTGATTGGGAACACCTCAAGAAGTCATACCGTTCGATGGGGTTGCGGATGCCCTGTTGCCCGAGTTCGGCAATTCCCAAAACAAGCCAGTTAGGAACGCAATTTTTCGCACACTCCCGCGCTGGAATCTGCTCGACGGCGGCAGAAACGCCTGAACATCTTTACTGCAAGAAGCTTATTGCGCAAGCCGCCCAAGCAGGGGGATGGACCGTCATCACTGAAAAACCCGGCGCCAGCCCCACTGGTGAAGCATGGGTAGCGGACGTGTTTTGTGAAAAAGGTGCCGCTAAGGTTGCATTTGAGGTCCAGATGTCGCCGCAGACCCACGACGAAACGGTGCGCAGACAGCGTCGTTACTACGCATCAGGGATAAGAAGCGCTTGGTTTTATGGGAAAAAATTACGTCGGGATGCCGTTTTCTCCAATGTAGACACCCCGATATTCAGCCTGTCCGAAGTTGAGCTCAACAAAGAACCCACTATTGATAAGTATGGTGCCACGCTGTCTGAATTTGTAAGCGCGATGCTGACCAAACGGTTGGTTTGGACCCCAGTTGACTGGTCGCCGCCGTTCTACGTCGGCTACTTTCAAGGCGTTTGCGGAAAGTGCAAACGGCCGAACAAACTGACCTACGGGTATTCGGAATCGCTGGACGACATCGCGCATCGGTTTTTCTCTGGTACCGTCACTGCGGAGAGTATCGGCATCGCGTTGGCGCGTTTGCGGGACACCATCACAAATGATGAGCTCGAATATCGCGGACTAAATGGCGTTGTTACGGTTCACAAAAACCGTGGCCAAGTTGAGTACGTAAATTCTTATTGCCAGCAATGCAGGATGATTTTGTCCAACGAGAACTTGGCGAAACGAGTCAACGTGGCCCGACGCAGTGCCCCGTCGTGTATCGTTAGCGCTGACGGCGAACTGAATGGTCACCCTCTCGAGTTGGTAATAATTGACCGAAATACCGATAACAGCGGCTGCTGGACCCTAATCCCACAGACATCGAAATCCTAGTTTTTGTGGGCGCTTTTCGCGATGATGCCTCGTCAGCCGAACTAACTCGTCCCTTGCCCTTTGCGCGCCCATTAAATGCGCGGGCTTTTCGCCCACCACCGTTGCGACTACTTGGCCCGCGCCAAGATGGCCGGACTGACGTTGCCGTTGCCGTTGCCCCCGCCTGCGCCGACGCGTCCCTAAAGAGGCTCCTGTTTCCGGCAAGCGAACCATCGTCGGTGCTGCAACCGGCGACCTGCGCGACCGTGCACAACGCACTGCACGACAAGTGCGCCACACTGGCTATTTATTGACTAAACCGGCCAAGCTGCCGGCGTCACCGACGGCAGCACTGGCTAATCCGCACCTAGCAAATGTTCGTGTCCGTGCTGGTCGCCTCGAACTACGCCTACCTCGACGAGGCGACCTAGAGCCAAAAATTGCCGGAGTGAATATGCGGACACGTGCGCGCGCTCGATGTCGGTGGTTGCACCGAATTGTTGGTACCTGAAAATCTGCGCAGGGCATAACGAACACAACGGTTGCCTCGAACATGCCGCCAGCCCACCGCGAAGCGGCCGGCTGAACCACCCAGGCCTGACCGCGCGGGCAGAGGCCGCGGGCCCGCGCTGCCCGCTGCTGGTGGAACGTCTGATTGGCCGGGCGGCAGCATCCACAGAACGCGCTCCGTACGCTGTCGCTGTGCGATGCTCCGGCCTCCAACAGAATGTTCTGTCTTTGCGATAGCACTGACCGGCCAGCAGTCGTTCGTACAGCGCCCAGTCGAGTCCGCGCGCTGCCCGCGCAGTGCCAGCACTTTCCATTGCGCTCGCTTACCTCGTGCTCGACCAGCAGGTCAAGCCGTTCTTTGAAGCCAGGGTGGTCCAGGTCCAGCACACTCTGTTCGGCGTAGGTGCTAGCTATGCCCAGCGGCTTCAGGTGGGTCAGTTTGTCGTAAGTCGTGACTGGCCGGACCTGCGTGGGCGAGACCTGGCTGACGTGCGCGCTGGCCTATCAAGCCTGCTGTCAAGGAGACAGCGTTTTGTTACGTCCGGTTGCCCGTTTGCCGGATGAACTCGGCATTGGCCGCGCCGGTGGCCGCTACATGAAACTGCTCAAGCAGCTGACCAAGATAGTCGTGCTCTCATGCCAAGCCGTTAATGCATCGCCTAAAAGCGCCCCAAAGTAATTCTATAGACAAAAAACCGCCGCGGATTTTAAGGATGCTTTGTCCCGTCTGAACCAGGAAGCATCCCAAAATCCACGGCAATTCACATACGAGCAAATGCGGCGTCCAGCACAGCGTGTACGAAAGAGCCTCCGTCGGAGCTGCGCAGATGGGCGTAGTGCGCTTTTACCGTATCGACTTCATCATGAAGAACAGCTGCAGCGGCATCCCATGCGCCAGGAGCCTTTTTGAGAGTAGCGGTGCCCATGATGTAACGAAAACCATGTGCTCCAATACCGGGACAATCCCACAAGTATCGGCGCGTGACATAGAAAATTCGCCGGTTTAGATTTTTCCAGGTCCCAACGTAGCCAGCAGGCTTCTCGTCCAACGAGGACAAGAATACAAAATCCACCTTGTCCGCGTCCGGTAACATCGGACGATATACATTCAGGTACCGTTCGATGTCAACGGCCACAACGCGATTTACTGGCATATCGTAATCACGGCTCTTCGCCGCGCCTTTGGCGTTTTTGAACGCACGCTTGTCAATCCTGATGTACCAACTTCCATCGGGGCGACGATAGAGATTGCCAGTGTTGTTCGCGCAGTAAGTGAGCAACTTCATGTTCTTGGCGCGCAATGGGTTTGACGCCAGCAATTTGACGAGCAGGAGGTCTCGTGCCCAAATTGCCTCATCAATGCCGCCCGTGACCGGACGGCAGCTCTTCATTCGAGCGACCATGTCAGCAATGGCCTCCAGCGGGTCGTCAAGTTCGAGCACAGACTTGATGGGCGCCATTGGCTCTCTCGAATGCTCGATACCGGCCTCGCGCAGATTCTTTTTCATTTCCGATGCCCATGCATAAGCCTCACAACAGGCCTCATGCCAATCCCGAAGACTATCAACCGGCGGTAGCCTCAGCTGAAGTTCGGGCGTCTGCGTAAAGTAGCCATGTTCGGGGTGGTTGAGCGCTGCGACAAGTTTTGCAAAGTCGAGCACTCCGCCATGTACTTTGTCGCCGGCACGGGCAATCATCCATTTCATGTAACGATGAGCCATTCGTTTATTCGATAACCAAGCAAGAGTTTGGACGTCTGCACTGGCGATTTCGGCTCCGCCTTGCTCACATGGGCGCTGAAGCCACCCGAGGAAAGAGGTAACATGCCCCCAAACAATGCTTGCAGTAGGAACGTATTTTCCCTTGATGAAACAGTACCAGTTCCGGTCCGTTTGTCCCTCGGTAATTAGGTCCGTCGTAACCCACACTCCACGCGAATGCCGTCGTAGCTCCGGCAATTTTTCCGTCTTGTGTTCGACGAGATTTGTCCATTCTTGCACCAAGGTTTTGGAGAAGAGCTTTAAGCGATAGACGTCCTTGGTAGCGCAAGACAACCTCTTCCGATATGCAATTTCCACTGACGGTAGTTGTGCGGCAGGCTTAAAATACTGGCGCTCAAATGCCAATGTTGCAAGCGTATTAGGTTCCAAAGCAAAAAACCGTTCAAGGCGCTTCAGTGAGGGAACCGCGCGGGGATTGGGTAACGCTCCTCTTACCCATCCGCCTAACGTCCCCTTAGATATGCCGGCGGCGCGTGCTAATGCGGCTACTGTCGTTTCGCTTTTCGCGAGCAGTTCGTTCAAAGCAGACTGAAATGGAGACACGCTATTTGACGTAGCGGCTGCGATGCGGTCAAGGTGCGTGACGAGGGAGCACCACTTCCCCATCAGGCTTTTACGATTGGCGATGTAGCCTTTTTCCCGGCCTTCAGCTTGGAGCTTTTCAACATGAAGTCGCAGGTTTCGGTAGTACGAGCGACGCAACAACGAGCCGATAGTGCTTTCCTCACGCACATCGAAGCTCGCCAGAAAAGCCCGAAGGGCGGATTTAAGATTGGGCAAAATGGCGAGCGAGACTTCCCCATTCGCCGCACGCTGGTCCATTCTCTCCGAGAGCTCTCGGAACGTAAGTGTTGAATCTGCAGACATACATTTTCTTCGTGTGCCTGCCCGAGCTCCTTGGATTGGTCGCCGCTGCGAGTTATTAAGAGCGACTGGTATGAGCAAATTATCCACTATCGTAAGCCGTTGAAAAGTAAAGAATAAACGCTAACTCTATCAGACATCTCCTTGGTAAGAGATATGCTCTATCGTTCATTATTTTCCAAATTCATACCTTAATCCGGAGCCGGGCATCGTTGACTCGCACACCGTATAGCTCCAATACAGGACCATGAAAGGCTCGGTACTTGCGGACCTACAAAGCTTGGAGCAGCACCAAAGCCGCACAGACATTGCGGCGAACCGAATTCTATAAGGGGTTGTACCTTGCAAGCGCCGGACGCAGCTGCCGGCTCCTTTAACGGCATCGCGTTAAAGGGAGGGAGCAGATAATAATTTCCGAGTATCGCTACTGGCCCTCCTTGGCTGCCCTCGACGCAAACCTGACGGGTTCAACTGTCTTTTTGATGTTCAGTCCGAAGAGCAAAAGCACACTATCCTTCAGGGTATCGCGTTGGTATATTGACTCCCTGTCGAGGGGAACGTCGGGCAGCCAGGCGGGCAGCCGCCAGCTATAAACTTACCGCTCATGAACTTTTCGCGTGGGAACCATCTCTGCTGACCTTAGTCGAAGTTTCCCCTTTACAGTCCAGCGCCTTAAGAGGTCCTTTGCGCGAATGGCGCCTCGCCGGATTCCAAATCCCACTTGCTCAGCTAACCAGACTACAAGGTCTATAACTACTAGGAGGGGCTTATATACAAAAAAACTGCCTCCTTTCTAAGGCAGATATTTACATTGATAGCTGACTGACCGATGTGGATGTCAAGTAAAAGCGATGCGGAGGCCAAGTGTAGGCGTTGTGGAGGCAAAGTAAAGGCGATGTGGACGCCAAGTTGTTTACATCTCGCACAAAAAAATTATCTATTAACGTTCTCAGTCATTTTTCATTGAATAGGCCGTCAACAGCGGCCCACCAGAGAAACATGGTCACGCGCTGGGTGCTGGCGCGCCTGCGCCACCAACGCTTCTTCAGCCTCAACGAACTGAACTGGTCGCTGAGCACGCTCGCCGACCTGAACCAGCGGCCCTTCAAGAAACTGCCCGGCTGCCACGCCAGCGCCTTCGCCGAGATGGACCAGCCGGCCCTGCGCCCGTTGCCCGAGCTCGCCAACGAGTACGCCGAATGGAAAGTGGTGCGGGTCGGCGTCGACTACCACGTCGAGGTCGATGGCCACTACTACTCCGTGCCGTGCCAGCACGCGCGGGCCCAGGTCGACGTGCGCATGACGCGCACGACGGTCGAGGTGTTTCAACGCGGTCAGCGCATCGCCAGCCACGTCCAGTGTGCCTTCAAGGGCCGCCACACGACGGTTGCCTCGCACATGCCGCCGGCGCACCGCGAAGTAGCCGGCTGGAACGCGCAAACGCTCGCCGCGCGGGCCGAAGCCGTGGGGCCGCGCTGCTCACTGGTGGAGCGGCTGCTGGGTCAGCGTCAGCATCCGCAGCAGGCATTCCGCAGCTGCCTGGGTGTGCTGTCGCTGGGGCAGAAGTACGGCATCGGCCGGCTGGAGGCAGCCTGCGCCCGCGCGCTCAATCACAGCGCCGTCGGCTGGAAGAGCGTACAGGCCATCCTCAAGAATGGCCTCGACCTGCAACAGCAGGACGCGCAGCGCACGCTCGACCTGCCCGAGCACGAGAACCTGCGCGGCGCGGCCTACTATCAGTCGAGCCAGATTCACTAAAAAAAAATAAACGATATATACAGTTTGAATCGATAGCGTGATACGCCGCCAATCGGTGGCGTGCCACCTCGTGAACGGATGACCGATGTTAAACCACTCGACCTACGACGAACTAACTCGCCTAAAACTGTTCGTTTAGCATGGCGCGCGCATTCGCCGACCAAAGCGCGCTGAACCTGGACCATCTCGGTTTCGAAGAACGGCTTGGCCTGCTGGTCGAGCACGAAGTGAGCGAGCGCGATGGCAAGGCGCTGGCGCTGCGCCTGCAGCGGGCCAAGCTCAAGCCCAACACGGCCGCCGAAGACACCGATTACCACCACGCGCGCGGACTAGACACAGCGCTATACCAAAGGCTGTTGGCCGGCTTGTGGCTACAGGAGAAGCAGAACGTGCTGCTGACCGGCGCCACCGGCGTGGGCAAGACCTGGCTGGCCTGCGCGCTGGCGCACCAGGCTTGCCGCATGGGTCGCAGCGCCTATTACGTACGTCTGCTGCGCCTCCTCGACGAACTGGCCATCGGCCGCGCCGATGGCCGTTACATGAAGATGCTCAAGCAACTGGCAAAAATAGACATGCTTGTGATTGACGATTGGGGGCTTGTCGTGCTCGACGACGCGCACCGGCGTGACCTGCTGGAACGCTCAGTCCATTTTCAAGAATGGCCGAGACCTGGCGTCATTGAGACCTTGCTAATCGCTCGGCGAAGTCGGTCGACGTACGCGCGCATCGACCGCTTTCTGGTTAAGCGAACCGTGTTTATATTTCTCGGAAGATATTGAGATTTGGTGAAGCACAGCGCGGTCGCGGCAAACTGTGGACGGACTGCCTTCAAGGGGCCCGTGCTTAGAATGGCAGTTGGGCTTGCATTCCTCACTGCGTTGCCAGATACTCATTGACCTCGCCCGCCCGCGACCGCCACCTGCCTCCACCTTGGCAAGGGTTCGCACGGGCGTGCCATGAGATGGCAGTATATTGAGACCAAACCCGGAGCGCGACGTGGCACCATCAGAGCGATTTGAAGAATTTGACGGCGTCGTCGACTATTCACACGGGACGACCAACACCAACGCTTCGTTTGGCCAGTCCAGACAGCACGGGCGGGCGCCCCGGTCGACCACGCATAGCCAGGCAGGTGCTGCCACGGACGCGACAATCTCGTCACTAACAAAGGCCGAACTCGCCGACCTCCTATTCGAGCAGGTAGGCCTGAACAAACGCGAGGCCAAAGACCTGGTCGATACGTTTTTCGCTGAAATCAATTCCGCGCTTGAACGCGGCGAGTCAGTCAAGCTAACCGGGTTTGGTAATTTCGAATTGCGCGACAAGACGTCCCGTCCAGGGCGCAATCCAAAGACCGGTGTGGAGGTCCAAATACCCGCGCGGCGCGTGGTCACTTTCCACGCCAGCCAGAAGCTCAAGGAAATGGTCGACGCCGCCGCCCCTTCAACACCGCACCAGCACCACGAGCGATAGTCCCAATGGCCATAGCATATAAATGGCAGTTCGCTCCCCGCTTCCGCCGTGCGGCGTTTGGCTGGAAGTCGACCACGCCCATCCAGCGCATCAAAGAAGCGCTCGTTGAAATCAAGGCCATCGCGAAGAAGGAGCCTATCCTGGCCGCCGATGGCGCAGTGCTGTTCCTGGAGAAGCTGGCGCCGGCGATTGAGCAGGTTGACAGTTCCTCGGGCGGCATCGGGAGCGCCGTCAACCGCGCCATCGAGACCCTCGTGCCAATCATCTCTAAGGCGGACGTCAACCGTACGGTGCGAGAGAAATGGCTCGACCGACTCTGGGACGCTCTCCAAGAGGACGACATGCCTTACCTCGAGCACTTGGGCGAGTTCTGGGGTGAGCTGTGCATGACGCCCGAAATTGCATCCAAGTGGGCCGATTACCTGTCGCCGACGTTGACCACAATGTGGGACCATTGCGCGCGTAGTGGGGAGTATGGATACTTTAAGGGCACGAGCGCGTGCCTAAGCGCGCTTTATTCCGCCGGCCGGCACGATGAGTTGCTCGCATTAATCGCGAAGTCCGAGTATCGGTACAAGTCGTGGCACAACAGAGTTTGGGGTGCAAAAGCCTTGGCCAAGGCAGGGCGATGGGAATATGCGATTCAATATGCTGAGGCCTCCAAGGGGCTTAACGCTCCCTTGATGGCGATTGCGGCGTTCTGCGAGGGTGTCTTGCTGGAGGCGGGGTTCGCGGATGAGGCGTACGTGCGCTACGCGGTTGAAGCGACGTACGCGACGACCAATCTGGCCACATTCAAAGCCATGGTAAAGAAGTACCCGGACAAGCCGCGGGAGACCATTTTGCGCGACTTGGTTGCGAGCCAGCCGGGTCAGGAGGGGAAATGGTTTGCCGCGGCAAAGGATGCGAAATTTTTCGAGCTTGCCATTGAGCTGGCGAACAAGAGCCCGTCAGACCCGCGGACGCTGATACGTGCCGCCAGGGACTTCGCAGTGGAGAGACCCGAGTTTGCGCTGGCGGCTGGCATGACCGCGCTACGCGGTATCACCAATGGGTGGGGCTACGACATTACGGGCATCGACGTGCTGGACGCGTACGCGGCAGTGTTGGCGGCGGCCGGGGCGGCGGGCGTGGATGAGGTTGTGGTCAGGGCGGATGTGCAGTCGTTGATTTCGGCGAACCCAGGTGGCGGGGAATTCTTCGGTCGGATGTTGAGCAGCAAGTTGGCCACCTAAACTACCTCATCGGCGCTGGAGAGTCTTCACCTACCGTCCGCTCGGGACCGGCCATTCATCGCGCCGGCGACGAACAGAAGTATTACTGGCCGAACTACCTTGCTCACTTGATGAGCTCTACAACGGCCGTGAGTACCGCCGCTATCAAGCGGCGCGGCCGGGAGCGCTAATGTATATTTCCGCTGCGCTTTGAGGGAAACTGATGGCGAATAAAATTTACACACTCCAATTCATACCATGCGACTATGGATTGGCAGAAATCCCTTCCTTGTCTCGCGGTGGACGTTGCCATTACGTCAAAATCTGCTCGTGATTGGTCTAGCCCATCGCTGCGCGACGTAACATACCCATGAATCGATGTGTTCCTGGCCTGCCGCCATTCATCAATCGCGGTAAAAAGCTCGATAGGCAATTCTTGGTACGCTTTATCGTTAGTCAAAATTTTATTCAACAGAGTATGAAAAGACGGATTCGTAAGACGGACGCCAACGTTATCTAAAAAGTTAAATAAGCAATTACTCACGAGACACTCTTCTAAAGTGATAGCTTCTAAGAAATATCCATCATTAATTGCTGCTTCAATTCTATTTAATGCCGCTTGATATGATGCATGACGCGCCTTCAGCAGTTCCTCGGCTTCGTCAAAGTCGATGTTTTTTCTACTCGAAAGATGGAGTGCTTCAAACAGCGAATATCCTTTTTCTGCAATTCCAGCCTTGTCAATTCTCTTCTGAAATGCATAAAAGGCATTGTGATAGCCGTTTATGAACGCGTGAACTGCAAGCCAATCCTCTTTAACCCATGCAAAGTATTTGCCCCCTTCAGCTGGTTCCGGAATGCGCATCAAGTCGTGACCGATGCCATAAATCCAGATGTGCGATACGTGGATAAGCGCGGAGGGATGAATGCAAGTCTTGGTTTTTTCGGGAAAGATGTACGCCATATCTGGAGTCCAGTCCGATATTCTCTGATGCTGGATGTAGCGATTGGCGCCCGTGGGACCTAGAGTTTCTCGGATGATGTCCAGCAATAGCAGATACACATCCCTTGGCTGCGGAGAAATTTCAAGGATTCCATCGAAGCCGAAGCAATGCGATAAATAGACGCAAAATGGCTCCAGCTCTAACCGGCCGTCCTCTCTGATGTAGCGGTACTCTAGTATTGCATCAAAGAATTCCTGCCTTTGTTCTTGTTCAGCTTCCTTCATATCTCATCCGTTCTGGTTTAACACCCTGACTAACTGGCATCGACATCTATTCGATTCAAGCGAGCAAGGCCGACAGCCGTTGTTGGAGCAAATTTCGCCGTGCGGTGAAGAAGTCTTCAAAGCCCTTTGGGTCCCTCGGCAAGGTACCTAACATATTTATGCTGACATAAGCCGGCCTTTGAGCGCCAGTAAAAGCATCGTCTGCCCACTGTGCGGGGCTCTGGGCCTGTTTCTGTACATTAATAGCACCCTGTAGCAATTGCAGATTTGGCAATTTATTGGCCATCTCTCCAAACAAGTCAATTTCGGCGACGCTAAAGCCCAACGCTTCCAACTCCCGCTTCACCAACTTCGACTTAGGATAAACATGGTCAATATGGAAGTGATGCGAGAGGTCGAGATGTGAGAACAGCAATGACAAGACTGAAAACGTTAGAGGCTGCCCATACTGAACATCCAGTAAGTCTTCCATTTCTTCTTGCTCAAATGTCAGCGACTTACCCGACTTATTCATCTCACTTACTATTTCATTAATTGGAAATCCTGAATCACCATGATTATTTATGACATCACGCAAGCGCCCCAAGAAGGTATCCAGGCCGCTCCCCCAAATACCCGATGACTTTAAAAGTGTCTTAACAAGCCATTGCCGAATCTCATGACGGTCATCCACGTACTTGTTGTCAGTGAGATAGCTATCACCAAATTTTCGAATATAGAGATAGTACGCAATTGGCAACAAGGCGCTGTCAGCGCGCAGGACCTGACCATTAAAACCAAAACTACTTAAAAGATGGGTCGCCAGAACCAAGGCTTTTCTTATCCCCTTCCACTTGGATTCAAGTGTGGTCATGTTCTCGTGAGTAAAGTTAGCGACCTTGAAACCTACATTTCCAATGTCCGCCAACATTAATCCCGCCTTGAGAACTAAGTCCTTACTAAAGTTGAAGCGCGACCCAATGGAATTCATTTCATCCACAACTTTGTGAATTTCGTCGCGGGCATCCAAAGTCTGCCATTGCGCCACCGCCACAGATAACAACAAGTCGGAATACGAAAGCTTGGTTCCTCCGCTGTTAATACGAATAAAGATACTCAATACACGTTCAATGTCTTGGTTTTTTTCTTCGTAGTAGGAAATTAGTTGGTCAGTATGAATCACTCTGTACAACATGTCGAGCGTTCGATAAGCGGTCTTGCGTTGCTCTTTTTGCAGTTCAAACTTTTCAATCCAATCCTGCATATCAGGACCGCCAGATAGTCCAAGTATTTCGCCAACGGGAAACCAAAGGCTTTTCGCCTCATGTTCCGACAATCCATCCTCACGAAAAACAAATTCAAATTTATCATCCGTTTCGAAGTTGGCTTCACTCAGCAGATTCAAATACATGCGCTTCGTTGGGAAGGCATCTGGACTGCTCCACCACTTCCATTTCACCTTTTCGGCATAGCTCCCCCGCAGGCCGATGTTCAGCGCAGTCATGCGTTGCTGGCCGTCAAGAACTGCAACCAGCGGCTTGTTGTATTGAATCGGCAGCGGTGGGCAATGCGGATTATCCCGCTCGTGATAGGTGCGCACAAAATCGAAAAACTTGAACTTATCGCTATTTTCGGGATTTATGTTCCAAAATAACATGGTCCCAAACGGGTATCCCTGCATAAGGCTATCGAATAAACGACAAATCTGCTCCGCGCTCCAAACAAACTCTCGTTGAATTGCCGGCAACACGTAGGTGTGCTGCTCCAAGTCCGTCAACAGTGATTTTATGGTTCCACCTGGTTTATACATTTATTATGCCAACCCCTATTTTTTTACCTGCCATTAACGGAATAAGGCACGGCCTAACATTTTTCCGGCCACACAAAAATCGTTATAACCTCGCGGCCTGGTTCATACCGACGCCATTGGACTTACGAATTATCAGCGCGACAACTCACGTCCGTAGTGTGAAGGGATGTGCAAATGTTACTCGCTCATCCACGCTTAAACCTAACAACATAATTTACATCACCAAGTTCAACAACTTCGCCCACCATTTCCACGCGCGCCGTGAAATCTTTTTTTACCTTGCTGGCATCCGCGCCCGATTCCACATGGTCGATATTCTCCGTTTGCACAACCACGGGCCTCACCGGCGACTTGCGTTCAAATGCATCGGAAATATTCGCGCGAAACTCATTGTTTCCCGGCCCCGCCCACCTCGACAGTTTTCCAAAATACTCGGCCGAGCCATCCTCGCCCTTGCGATAATGATGAGCCCAGAGGCTGAGTACCAGCTCGCCAGCAGCGTTCCACGCAGAGACCGACCAATTCACATTCTTGAGACGCGCGCCGTACTTCGCAAACGCTTCGGAAATTCCTATAGTGGCCATGCTATTCCACACCCAACGCTTTAAACACGGCATCAACCGGGTCGGAGTAAAAGCTTGTCTGGAACTTGGCGAACAATTCACCTGGAACCGATGCGATGTCCGTCACACTCGACATTGGGAGCAGAATCCGTTTGGCGCCGGCATCGAACGCGACCTGCATGCACTCGGCCAGGTTGCGCACCTGCACGATGGTGCCGCCCAGACTCATGTCTCCCATGACGGCTAACTGCGACTGCACCGGCTTGCCCAGCGCTGCCGAGCACAGGGCAATGAAGCCGGCCAAGGTCAGCGCCTGCGGAGAACCACTGTTCTGCAGTTCAACCAGATGGGTGTGGAAGTCACGCTCCCCCGGCTTTATGGACGCGCTGACGCGGGATGAGTTGGCTTTGAAATAGTCGAACGCCACTCGCACCGCTTCACGCGGCGCCACGCCTGATACGTTCGCTTTTCCCGTGCCGGGAATGGATTGAATTTCGAGCCGGTAGATGCCTGGCATCTCAGATGAACCCATACTGATAGTGTGCAAAGTGCCGGGATTTAAGCGCCCTTCAGGCACCAGCGCGCCACCCGACTGTTCGGGCACAGTCACAAAGCGCTCAACACCGTCTTCTAGGTCGATGTAGCTGAAATGGACGTCGTAGAATTCCATGCCGCCGATTTTTTTGAGCTGCTCTTTGATTCGGCGCCGTGCCTCCAGCGCATATTCCAAGCACTTGCGCACTGAGTCCTTGGTGTATTCGCCGTTGGGGCACACAAGCTTGAGCAGGCCCGAAGTCGTGCGCCGCACGGCGATGGTGTCGCGCTGGTTCAGGTTGTTGCCCAGCTTGAACCACTTGTCGATGGCGTCAGCAAAGCTTTGCTTGCGCATCTCCCGCAGGTATTCCGCCAGGTAATCGACAATCAGGCCATACTGGTTCGTGAAAAACTCTGGCCGCATTTTAGGTATTTCCCAGCCCGGTACATAAGCGTGAAAACGGTCAAAAAAGGCCGAATCAATCATCGCTTCCGGGAATGGTGCCAATAGGTGCGACGTCTTCACAAGCGACTCTACACTCTGGTTGATGTTGCCCACAAATACCATAGCGGCGCTGGCATTGATGGACTCTCGGCCCCGGCTGAACGAGCCCGAAGCCATGTAGTCCTTCATGATTTGCACGCCATCGTGGTCCTTGAAGTTGATGCCGGCCACTTCATCGAACGCCACCACGTCCCACAAGCCGACCAGGCCGACCTTGCGTGCACCCATGTTGTAAAAGAGATTGGCTACCGTGGTCTGCCCGCCCGAAACCAGGATGCTGTTCGGACTGATTTCCTTGTAAATGTGGCTCTTACCGGTGCCGCGCGGACCGAGCTCGCAGAAGTTGTAGTTGTTTTCCACCAGCGGCACCATGCGTGCCAACAGGTGCCATTTGACGCGCTCCTTGAAGTGGCTTGGCTCCATGCCGGTCGAGCGAATCAAGGCATCAATCCACTGCTCATCCGTAAACGCCTTGCGCGCCTCGAACAGGGCCGCCATGTCCATGTTGGGCATCTGAATGGGCTTAAGCTCCGTTACCGTAAAGGGTGACCCCTTCTGGTCCTCTTCATAGAAGTATTTCAGTGTGACAATGCACCAGATGCCACCCACCAGCAATTTCTCGAATTGGCGCACATAGCTGCTGGAAATCTCCGCGTTCTTCACACCCAGATTGGACAGCAGCGCCTCGTACACGTCCCGCTTTTCATTGAGCTTGACGGTGACCTTGTCGATGACCTTGTATGTTCCGCTCTCGCGCACCTTGGATTTGACCTTCTCCGCCTCGTCCGCGCGCACGTAGTTTTCCGTGAGGATGCGCTTGACGTTGACCAAACCGCTCTGGATGACGGCTTCATCATTGCTAGCGCAGTACATGCCCAGCAGGTACTCCAACACGTACACCGGCACGTTCGCCCCCTCTTTAATCAGCTTGGTCAGGTCTTTGCGTACAACCTTTCCAGCAAAATGGGTGTTGAGCAGAGTGTCCAGGCTGCTATCCGGCAGCTCATTGGCCAGTGTTGCAGCGGGTGTCGGAGTTTGCGTCATTTCAATTTTCAAAAGTCATTACCAAAGGCTAAGTCTACCTTGACGGGAAGACGCAGCACTTCCACGTTGCTTACCGCATCACGCATCACCAGGTCATAGTGCTTGTGCGGGTCATGCGCGCCTGCCAGCACGGTCAACAAAACCGAGCGTTTGCGCTCATCGAGCAACTGTGAAGTGCTGTCAAAAGTGATGGATTGCAGGTTGCTGATGGGTTTGTCGTTGTCCGAGCCATCGCGCAGCGAGACCACCACGGAACGGGCCAGCACTCGCTCCGACACAGCGTCAGTTTGGATGAATTCGAAGCGCTGAGTGTTCGTCACCACCTTGTTCACGGCACCTAACAGGCTGACGCTCACGTATTTAGTTTTGGCATTTTCGGCCTCGCTGACCCGTACTGTGATGACAGGCACCACAATTTCCTGGGGCATGGCGCTGCCATGGACGAAGCGTGCCCCGCCGGCAAAGTGGAACCGGCTGGCTCCTTTGGGCACCCAGAAATCCAGACTGCCCTCTACCGTGGTGCCGGCCGTCACCGCCGTATTGCCAGACCAGGCTTTCGGGGTATCTCCCAAATCACGGCCAATCAAATACCGCTTCTTCGCTTTCAAGGTACCTACGGGCTTGTCCTCCAGCGTAGACTTATCCGATTCATCAAGCGCCGACTCTTGGTACATGAAACCATGGTCAGCTGTGACAAGCACTGCAGAGCCATTGAGGCCGTTGATAATAAAGCCGAGCACGTTCGCAAGTTCCTGCACCGTTTGGGCCGCTGCCTCAAAGGTTTTAGTCTCCGAAGCCTGCTTGTCGCCAGTCATGTCGATGCGGTCGTGATAGATGTAAATGAGCTGCTGGTCTCGCACCAGTTCCCGCCCCTTTTCCTTCCCTAGTCCCATCAAGTCTTCAGCCCGAATCGCGATACCGCCAAAGGCTTTCAGATGCTCGTGACGCTGGTCGAGAGTGGCCACAGAGTGACCATCGGCCAGCACATCCAGGTTGCCACTCTCCTTGTAGGCCAGCGTCTTGTGCGGCAACAGCGCGGCCATGCCTAGCGCAGTGTAGCTGGGCAATACGCCCAGCATGCAGTCTAGCGACGCCCTGAACCGACTCTTGCTGTTTGTGAGCTGTACCAGCTCCTGCGCCACCTCGTACCGGAACGCATCGGAAATCACCACGAACACCCGTTTAACCCCGCCGTCAAAAAGCGGCAGCACCTTGCGCTCATAAAACGCCTGTTGTGGGGTCACGTCGGGTAGCTTCCAGTGCTTGAGCAAGCCCTGCGGCCCCTCCACCACTTTGGACCAGGCAGTGCTCAAGTGCGGGATGAACCAGCCGGAGTACACTCCTTCAATGGTGTCGCGCAACTCGTGCAGCACGGCCCAGCCGGTGGGTTCAACCGCATCGGCCGCCGTGTGAAAATGTCGGTACAACTGGTCAAAGCGGAACAGCTCATCGCGGTACTGTGCAAATGCAGTGCCCGCGTCAGCAAAACTGAAGCCTGCGGCATGGGTAGATTTCAGACTAAAAAAATCGGCTGCTGCGGTCAAGGCGTCGTAACACGCCGCCAGCGCGCGCGTGCGCCCGTTGGCACTGGCCAGCAAGGGGTTTGCCCAATGCCCGTCGCGGCGGCGCGCCATCAGCGCGCGCACGACATCCATGTTGGCGCCGGCGCCGGCGACGATGCGCTTCTTGAGCTCTTGCACCATCCGCAATTCGACATCTTCAAACGTCATGCATTCCACCAACTGTTCGGCGGACTGGACCGACAGCAAGCTCACCAGGTCAAGTTCGTTGGCTACGGCCTGCGCCAGCGCATTGTAATCGGCAAACTGCGCAATATCCGAGCGCCAACGTCCCACAAACACCGACGCATTCGCAGCCAGGGTTCGGTCAGGCAGGACGAAATGCGCCAATTGAGGCGGGGCATCACCCTGCAGGCCGCGGCAGAAATCTGTCACCAGAATGCGCAGCAACAAATCGCGCAGGCTGGGGTTGGCTTCAAAGTAGCCCAGTTGCAGTTGCACCAATTCCCAGAACCCAGGAGTCAAATCGTTGGCAGCGATGTCCTGCCAGGCTTTGGGCTGGGCCGACAAGTCCGCCACGCCATCCTCCACCACGGCGCCGTAGAGACGCTGCAATATGGCAAACAACTCGGGTTGGTCGGCTCGGGTCAACACCGCCAGCATCTTCCGGTCCAGGTCCGGCGCGCCGTCGCCCGGCAGCACCATCCGCTTGAGGCGGTCCACCCGGTCTTTGGCGCGCAGAAATTTGGCGCGCTCTTTCAGGTGCTTCCGCAGCCCTTGCGTGGTCAGACCCAAGTCCTCCAGTAAAATAGAGGTTGAATCCGCCCGGAACGATTTGCTGCGCATGCGCACATCGAGCAGCCAGTCCTTGGTCGGTTCCGGCTCGGGCTTTGCGCTGTAAATCAGCCAGCGCTGGTCTGGGGCGCCCTCAATGTCGAGCTTCACCCGTAGCGCTGGCGTGTCATCCAGGCGCACCAACTGCACGCCGTCGAGCTGCAGGGTATCCACCGCGGAGGCAAACTCTGACTCCACGTCGTGCCAAAATACCACTGAGTGGTTGGAAAACAAGGTGGTCAAACTATCGAACAGGCGTTGATAGCTCATTGGCAGGCGCCTTCTCGCCCAACTTCACGGGGGGTAGATTTAGTCATCACTGACACCACCTGTAACCGCCTTCACTTCTGCCAGCAAATCCCCGAACTTGCTGTAGTTGACCTTAACCCCATCATCAAGGTCCAGCGTGATGCGCATGTCGGCGTGGTGTCGGAGCTCTTCGTCGTAGGCCAGCAGTTCGACGTGTTTCCTCTTCAACTTCTCGACCTCTTTGGCAAGTTTGTTGCGTGCGGCAGTGCTGGAAGCCGCTACTGCGTCTTTTTCCAGCATGTTAATGCGAGACTGAATTTTCCCGGTGAGGGGAACGACATATTCGGCCCGCATGCGCGACAGAGTGCCCTCGTGGTATCGGTGCAGATAGACCAATGCCTGGAATGCACCTTGTTTGCCGCTCGAAAAGAGCCAGTAGATGGGGCGCTTCTTGTAGGTTTGCAGGTGGTCCTTGTAGAATTTGTCGGCCACGTAGCGGCGGATGGTTTCATTAGGGGTTTCGCCGGCCTTGGTGCCTACGCTTTCCGCTAGCCAGGCCAAATTCTCAGCAAGAGTGTCGCCCCCCCACACAGCGAGCAGGAATTCGCTGATGCGACTGGCGGCTTCGTCCTCGAACCAGAGTTCATCTGTCAGCGGCACGATGCCGTCGGAGTCCGCTGGAAAGCTGACGTAGCGGCTGGTGTCAAATCCTATATTTCCGGAACCCGCGTAAATTAGACCAGATGCATCCAGACTGTATCGCCCCATCATACAACCTATAGCGTAAGAAATTAGACGCTGACTTTCCTTTTCGCGGTCAGCACGAGACAGAGTAATTTGCGACTCCAGAACCTCAGCGGTGAGTTCGCCTTCCAAGCCATAGGCTTTAATGAAGAAACCGTTATTCTGCTCTTCCAAATCCTTCATTCTTCCAATCTTCTCTAAATCTTTTCTCGCCAAATCCTCCCAAGCTTCCCGCATGAATCTATACCTACCAACCGTTGACATCCTCGCCGCACTGAATCCGCGAGCCGTTTCAAGACTAGTCCAATCTCCACGAGATATTTCGCACAACTCATCTATTTTCTCAAAATTGAAACCATCCGGAACCATCCGTGGCATTTGTTTAACAATCTCCGGAGTCAAATTCAGAGTCGGGTTTAAAAGATTAAAAATAAATGATGCAACCTTGGAATTCAAAAAGCCGATAGCAAAGCGCCTATCAGTGCTGGCATTTTTTTCGAACATAGCCAATCCGGCGGAATCAAAGGTAAACCCGGGCGGATATATTCGAAAGCTTGGTAGAGACGATGTTATCTTTGACCAACCAACATGAGACATAAAGTAATACTCTTTTCCGTCATGGCGGAAACCATTATTTTTTGACATCTCCTCAATATGCGCAGGAGAATATTTGAGCACCCAATCCAAGTTCCCAACCCACTTTCTAAAATCACCACCTTTATCATGAGGCACATATCGATAATCACAATCTAACTCCGATTTAATTAAATTAACATCTATCTCATGCCAATAAAATATAAATTTTTCGTTTTTGCCCGTACTTATACCAGCTTTTATACTGAAAAAATTTCCGAAATTTCCAGCGCTATCAAAAGCCAATCGAACTTTTTCGCCAGCCCAATAAGCTATTGGGCTTCCGGGAATTCTATCGAATTCCTCCTGACAGACATCATGTATTAATCCGGTTCCTCTCTTCAAGAAAACCATGTTTTTGTCGGCCGATTGGGACGCTGAATTTAAGTTCAAATAACGCCCAATTACCCCTCGAATGGGTTTGCAGATAATGCAAAATGCGCAAGCCTGTGCAATTTTCGAGTTAATTTCCGGGAAACTATTGTAGCCAATTTGAACCATTGTCGATATTGTTCTATCGCGAAGCAATTTTTTCCGCATTGTCGCAAATGACGACAAGAACATCCATGTTTGCATCGTAACCATGCTATTGAACCCACTTGGTTTGCACCAACTGAATCCACGCTCTAAGAACATAGAAAATAAGTCTGACTTCGTATCCGGATAAATGGACTTAGCGTATTCTCTAAGTGCAAAATTCATGCCATTGCTACCCATATAGGGAGGATTCGCCACCACTGAATCAAATTGCATATCCATTAATTTAGCCTGCGCAACTAAAGGCAACAAATCCTCGGCGGCAGCTTTGGTGTACATATCAGCGTCGCTAACAGCCGCCTGCAATTGGCCACCTAAATTAGCCAGTTGCAAACTTAAACTCTTTGGAATCTTAATTAGTGAACCAAAGGTTTTTGCTTGATAAAACGTATCTAGCAGACATGCTATTGTGGTCCGAGTAATACCGGAAGACTCTAGGTGCGCGGAAATCTCATTTAAATTTAATCCCTTACCCTCTTGCATAGCTATAACGTTTAGCCTGACAGGCTCATCAAAAAGGCGTCGGTCGTCGGCCCGAGCCTTCATTAACAGCGCAAAACCGGCCATTTGCGCAGCGCGGTCGTCGATGTCGATGCCGTAAAGGTTTTTTTCTAGAATAAGCCGCGGTATGGCGCGGGGTAGGTAACCCCGTTCGAGATAAAGGGACTTGAGTACCTCGTAGGCTTCTACCAGAATGTGACCGGAGCCGCAGGCAGGGTCTAGCAGCGTGATAGTTTCTGGATTCAGGGTGCCGCCGTCCTCATCCATCCGACTTTTAGCTAGCGCATCCAGCTGAGCTTGCACGTCCGGGGCTTGGCTTGCGGGTTCAACGTAATACGGCCACTCGGCCTTTAAGCTGCTTGTCGGGTTGGCCATGAGCCACAGCCTGCCAACGCTGTTTTGCACCAGGTACTGCACTATCCAGTTGGGAGTGAATAGCTGGGTGGCGGCGGGGATGTCTTCGCTTTTGACCACCTTGCCGATGACTTCGTCTTTTTTCTCGCTGATGTAGAACTGGTACAGCCAGCCGATGATTTCTACCTCTTTCCAGTCCTCTTCTTCGATACTCGCGACTAGCTTTGCGATGACTGAATCGGTTCGCAGCAGATTGTCAGGCAACAGCAGCTCGGTTTCGTCGTCGATGCGCTCGAACAGGAACGGCATGGTATTGCTGAGCGCATTACACTGGGCGACCAGCAGCAGGCGGTACAACTCACCGTCACGGTTGCCGGCCAGCTTCATCTCGACGACCAGCGAGGGCTTCAGCCCCGGCAATCCTCCATCACCGCCTTGGGCCAGGTCGGCGGCGTGGGTCAGGATGTCCGACAGGGTGCCCTCCAAGCTAGAAAGCGCCCGGTGGCCGTGGCCCAAGTAGTCGTGCAACTCCATGTAGCGCAGCGCCGCAAATCGGTTGAACCAGGTGTAGGCCACAGCTTCCATGGTCTGGGCAAAGCCGTCTTTTTGAATGCGGGCAATAAGTTGCTGACGCTGGCTGTGGACTTTTACAGGCCATGCTTGGCCCGCGATGACCGTGGCATCCCCTTGGGGTTGACTGGCAGCCACGTCCAACTTGCCTGCCTTTTCTGACAATCCCAGCAAATTTGCGCGAGCGGTGACAGCGGCAATGAAGTCTTTTCGAGCTTGCGGAGCGTAAGACTTGAGTTTGGCTTTGTTCATGAGTCGTGTAAGGTTTCTGAGCTGCCCGTGCTTGGCACGAGGGCAGCTATTTGATAGGTTGAATGAGGGCGAAAGCGGCCTAGCGAATGCGTTATTGAATTCGGGCTATTTGACCGGCGCGCACTGCGGCCAGCAGTGCTTCTTTCAGTTTGGCTAAATAGGTATCCACGTCAGTTTCGGTTTCCAGATAAGTCTTGCTGGAGAGTTCGGCGGCGCGGATGACGCGCGTGGTCTTGGCCACAGGTACGGGCACGTTGGGCTGGCCGGTCTGCAGTGGCTTGGCGGTATTGCCGGGCATGGCAACATGGTCCGGGAGTTTGCTTGCAGCCGCTTCAATGAGATTGATGGCCTCATCCATCGCATCGCCGCCGGCCCCTTGCAACAACATGATTTGCGCGATGCTAGTCTGGCTGGCAATACGGGTTTTCAGGTCTTGCAGCGGACGCAGAGCCTTGTTGCTCAGGTCGGCAGTGGTAGCCGATGCCCACCCAAGTTTGGTCTGCACTTCGGCCAGTTTGGCTTCGATGGACAGTAAAGCTCTTTCACGCTTTTCTTGCGCAAGTTGCTCATTGATGGCGGTGACGGAGGCGAGTAGCGGCTCGATGCGATTGACGTGGCCGTAGGGCTTGGGATTGTCGCGGATTTGGGCCAGGTCAACTAGGGCGGCGGCGGCTTGAGGCACTTTGGTCAATGCTTCACGATTGCTTTCGAACGCACTCAGGCCATCCAGCAGCTTACGCCAGGCGGCAATCTGGGTCTTGTAGAAGTTGACCAGGTCATGGATGTCGTCCGCAGCATCCAGCCACTCGTTCTTGGCCGCCAGCAGGGCTTCGATGAAGGCAAAGCTATCACGTGTGCTGAGTTGCTGGGCGATTCGGGCGAGCGCGGCGTCGATGTCGGGCTTGCCAGGGTGGTGCGGCGTAGCGGCGGTGTGAGAGTAGCTTTTGAGCTCGGCTTGCCACTCGGTCAAACGAGTGCGGAAGTCGGAGACCAGACTGTCTTCTTCCTCGCGACCCATTTTTTGAAACAGGTCTTTGTACAACTCGCGCGCGCGCTTTATTGCTGTAGCATCGGCCGTCTTCCGCTTGAGGATAGACACCTGCTTGAAGCGGGCGGACTTGGTGAGCGGTTCTGCGGCGGATACGGGGTCAAGGTCGGAGCCCTCAAGCATCAGCTTGATTTCGCCGGACATGAACAGTCGGGCGATGAGCAACACGGTTTCCCACTCCGGCTTCCACCCCCAGGGGATGCCAGCAAAACGGTCTACAACGTCTGATAGCAGCACCCGCTTCTCGCTGGCAGCTAGTTGCAGGTAGTCGCGCATTTCTTTGATAGCGAGAGCGTTGCCAGCTTCGCCGTCCAGGCCCAACGAATGCTGGCCCAAATCGTCCGCATTGAGCACGGCCTTGATTTCTGCTATCGGGTCAACCTGGCGCACTTTAAGGTAAGGCAGCTTGCTGTAGGTGTTGGTGATGAGGTAATTGAGCAGCTCGTCGAGCACTTTGTCCGGGCTGGCAGTCTTGATTTGAATCGGCTGGCCCAGCGCGTAAAAGTCGCCTGACGCGATGAGTTCCGAGAGTTGGTGCACCAGACGCATTCGGCGTTCACGGTTTTCGTCCTTGCGGTCGGCCAGGATACGCTTGAGCGACGGGGTGGCTTGGTCCGCCTTGGGGCTGACGATGTATTTTTCGATTTGCAGGTACAGCGCCAATTCAATGTCCAGGCGCTCGCCTTCAGGCAAACGCACCAAGGCGCGGCCGTTGCCTTCACTGCTGCGCAGGATGCAGCGTGCGGGCTGGAGACGCTCGTATTCATCACCCAGCGGGGTGAGCACTTCAAAGCTCAGCGCGTGGCTGGCCTGGCGCCACGGCGCGCCGTCAAGCAGGCGGTTGAATTCGTAGTCGGCCTTGGTTTCGCGGTGGCGCACCTTGGTTTGGTCCTTGAAAATATCCTCAAAAATCAGCTTCGCCAGTTCGCGGGACTTTTCAGCAGCGGAGACCTCGACATGACCGATTTCGCGGGCGACGTCACGCTCTTCGTTGGTCAGGAAGAACCATAGGTCACCGTTGCGGCTGACCAACCGCTCCCGCTCCAGGCGCGCCAGACTTTCCTGAATCTTGCGCTTAAGGGCGAGCTTGTCCGCGTCAATCTGGTCTATGCAAAGGGTGGCAAGGTTGTCGATGGTCGGCTTGATGATGTCGGGGATGTAGCGAATCAGGAACATCGCCTTGAGCAGCTGGCCATCATACGGCTGCAAGCCGGGATTGTCCGGCGCCTGGTCTATCGAGCGCTTGGCGACGCCGTCGATGAAGCTTTCGATGGCGGGATAGAAATCGTACAGCGGAATCAACACATCGATGCCGTGGTTCGCATTGCGCACTGCCGCAGACTGGAAGGCATCGAGCAGCGAACGTTCGCCCCGCGACAAGTGCTTGCCGGTAGCGCCGACCTTGCGGATGGATTCGAAAATCTTCTGCAACAGCGTGAACTGGTATGGTGCGAATGGGTAGCAGGTAACGAATTCAGCAGCGTCCTTGTAACCGCGCAAAGTCACCGAGTTGCCCGAGAACGCCAGCTGATTGTTGATGACATCGCTCTTGCTGGCAAAGGCATCGCGCAACGCAACATGGGCGGCCTCGGTCTTGGAAAGCAGGCGCTCGCCGATGACTTCGTCGGTGTTGCTGCTGGCCAGTGACAAACGGGTGTGGAAGCGGGCTTGAATCTTTGAGAAGTCCTGGCCCTTGGACTTGTTGTCCTCGCCGATGGCCGCGTCAATATCTTCCTGGCTGGTGACGATGACCCATGCGCGGCCCTTGCACTGAGCACCGAGCTGCTCGGTGATTGTCTGCAGGTTAAGCATCAGCGGCGAGCTGGCCCCGATGAACTGGCCCACTTCATCGACCAGAAAGATGACCTTGTGACTGGCCGGGCAAGTAGCCAGATATTCGTTGACGACCTTGGCAAACCCTTCAAGCGTGATGCGGAAGTCATCTCTTGCATTGTCGAACCACTTACCCGCTGATTCGGGCGTCATTTTTAAGGCTTGGGCAAGTGCGGTCACGATGTCGTCGCGATAGAAGGCCACCGCATCACTCTCCAGCTCCCAGGCGCCACCGTTGGAGGCAGCAAAGGCGACCTTGAAGGTCTCGAACGCACCCTTGGCTATCAGGTGACGTTCCATGTCTGCGATGTGCGGCGTAGCGCCCGACAAGCCGACCTTCTCATTGAACACACGCAAGAAGACCTGCAAGATAGCGTCGGGGTCGGACTTGTTCGCTTTGGCGTCGATGTTAAAAAGGATGACGTCGGCCGTGCCCTGTACTGCTCGCTGAATGTCAGCGTGCAGCATGGCATCTTTGATTTTTTGGTGGTCAAAGAACTGAGCGGCGTTGCGCTTCTCCCCGGTCTCGAGGTTATGCGCCTCGATGTTTTCCAGCAAATAGGACAGTATCTTAATGAAGTGGGACTTACCCGAGCCGAAGAAGCCGGACACCCAGACACCCATACGGTCGGTGATGGCGGCGTCATTCGGGCGGTCCATAGCCGCCAGGTAGGCGTCAAAGAACTTGCGTAGGTACTCGCTAATCTGCTTGGTGACGACATACTCTTCCAGCTCTTGCCACACGCTAGCAGCATCCATCTGGTCCGCCTTGATGACGCCGTTGATGGGACGGTCGATGGGCTTGAGGAAAAGCTCGCTGATTTTCATGTTGTTCTGGTTTCCTGATTGACTGGGGTGTGCTGCCGCGGCTGTCTAAACTGCCTGAGCGGGCTGCTAAGTGGTTTCTGGCACCAGACGGAAGGCGCGGTAGTAGTGGTCTTCGGCCAGCGAATTGAACAGCCGTAGCGAGTGCCCGTCGTAGCGGCCGGGGAAAAACATCAGCAGAGGCGTGTTGCCCATGATGGGGTGCAGAGCGGACAGCAATGTGTGCGTGCGGAGCATCGGGTACACAGAGCCAACGCCGGTCAAAATCAAAAGGTCGAGATTTGGGATGTCGTGCTGGGAGGCGATTTTCTGCGCAATCTTGTCTTCTTTAAGTACCGAGCGCAGCGCCGTCAACGTGCTGTCATCGCCGTTCCTGAGCTGCATGTCCATGGTCTTGTCGAGCAGATTGCGTTCCTCCAGCAACCCTGTCACCAGTTGAAGCAAATCGACGGTATCGGCCCGCAGGGCTGGCACCTTTTTTGTCAACGCAGGCAATACGGTGCCATAGAGAAAGCTGCGCATGTCCAGCTCGCGCTCGGGCGGATAGTCGAAAATCCAGAACCCGATTTCATTGCCCAAGCCTTTGCTGTCCAGGAAATCCCGCGAGGTAACGCGGGGCAGGATTTGGTTGAGGCGTTCGTCAAAGCTCAGATTCATCTCGCACGTTCCAGACAGTCAAGGACATAGGTTTCATCGTGCGCGCTCAGGTACCGTCGCACATCGGGGTGCAGGGATTGCGGTGTCAACATCATCGAACGCGCGCTCTTGAGGTACTTCGCTTCCGCCAAGATACGGACAATGACCTGGAACAGTTTGGCTTTAGTTGTGTCTGACCAACCGGCTACGGCGGCATCATGGTGTGCGCATTCAGCTAAAAAATCCTGCCAGTCCGATGGAGCCAGGGTCGGTTCGAGACGGCGCTGGCGGTCTGCATAGACGCGGAGCATAAAGTCACCTAAAAGCTGGCTGTGCTTGACAGCCGCGGCCATCAACAACTGGACGACAACTTCGCTCTCCCGCTCGGCAATCATTTCCCAAGCCGTCGGCTCCAGCCCAATCAAACGACGGCGCAGAAGCCTTGCTTGCCGGCGAGCGGTAGCTGGTGTCCTCTTCTGCAGGATGTTTTCTGTCTCAATGGCATTCTGCCATGCAAAAGAGTCGGGGTTTGTCAGGAGCAAACTGGCTACACGCCTGCTCTCAAGCGGCAACAATGACCCGGCGGAAATTTCCGCGTTATAGCAGGTCATGCTGATGCAAAAATTGTTATAGATACTGCGTGCTTCATGAATTCCAAAATTATTTCCTGAAGCCACCAGTTTAACTGAAGGCCTTGAGCGAACGCAACGTGGTCGGCGCTTGAGTATTGCTATAACAATAGCATATTGCTCGGAGGAAAAAACTCACCAATACTCATCATTTAGCAAGATTCGTAGCATCGGGGCGCCACTATGTTTGAAAAGGTTGCCGCCGAGCCTACAGCGCCGAGCCTACAGAACACCGCTCAACTTATTGAATAGTACACAGCTCATTTTTGATTTTTGACACCAAGGCGAAAGCTGCCTCATGTGACCAGCCGCGGGAAAAGTGCGAAACGGAGAAAACGTTGGCATAAATGTTCATCTTCCGAATGAGTTGCGTCGCCACTCGTAAACGTGGCAAGTCACTTCTTGCCGATGCTCTGGTACGCACCGAGCGCTGCGCCCACACTGGCTCTGGTCAGAGTGCTAATAATCGGCCTTGGAATCACTGATGTCAGAACACCGGCGACCACCGCGTCAGCAGAGGCGTCTGGGACGGGCTTCGACTGCAGAGCGCTCTTGCTTGATTAACCGAGCTCCGCAGCCGCGGCGCCAGCAACATCTCTGACCTTTGCGGCGGCGATTTTCGGGTCTTCTAAATCGACCTCGCCGTCGCAGTTCAAACCCCCGACCAAGATTCCAAGCGCGCTAAGCGAGTTGCCGGAGTAGTCGGCTGCGACACCGAAAGCCGTTCCGGCTGACTTGGCGCCGGATGCTACGAACTCATCCCAAATAGTCTCCCGAACGGACGCCACGTCCTTGTTCATGAACGACTCCGGCGGCCGCTTGGTCGTGTCGTAGTTGAACTAGACCTGGTATGTGCATCGGTGGCCCAGGCAGCAGCGACGGCTTTCAACCGGCCCAAGATGCACTCTCGCTTGGCGAACGCCCATCGGCACTGATGTTGGGTGGCTTTGGGATTGGCATATAGCCGAGCACAAGACCATTCATTTCGGCGAAATCGAGCTGGGGCTTGTTAATCGGCGCGACGGTCATCGTGCCTTCGTTTAACATGTTGCCAGTGGCCAATTGTGGGCTCCCTACCCACGGGGTCACATCCGGCTCCGTCATGCGTCACACGAGTGAATCAGCTTGAACGCCAGAGCTTCACGAGTGTCCCGCTCAACCCACTCAGTGCGCCCTCCTCTCCCGTGCGACTCATGATGTACTGCCCGTTTGTCGAGCCTACGCGCACAGCTTGGCTGCGCACCGGCTCACCGTCGCGTCCACTACTTGGAACCAGCTGCGGAAACGCTCTATCCGTTGTCCACGAGCTCATCGTGATACGTACCTGCGAGGACCCCAGTGATGATGTCGAAGCCCTGCATCAGAGCTTCTGGTTTAATGCGGTACGACACTCTTAAAAGGAGGAGCTTCGAGGCTAGTTTCTCGAGTGTCGCTACTGCCCCTCCTTGGCTGCCCAAAGAGCAAACCTAAAAAGCTCAACTTCCCTTGAAAACGTAGCCCGAGCGCACGCAATCCTTTAGGCGCAAGGCATCGCTTTTCAGTTGCTACTGGAAGGATAGGTCGGGCAGCCAGGCCAGCAGCAGCCGGCGAAGAATTTATGGTGCATGAGCTTCCTCATGGCTACCGTCTGCATAAATCGATGTTTCAGTTTTCAATTGCTGCTTGTTTCGTATACAACCGCTGTTGACACCTAGCAGCCCAGCTCCTCAAAAACTATGGGGAGAAGCCTCTCCACCTTTCCAAGCCCACTTACACAGCTAACCATACTACAAAGTCTACAACTACTAGGGAGGCGCGTATATACGCAATAACTCAGCGTTTTCAAGGGTAGTTATTCATAGTAGGAGCTGAGAAAACGATGTGGACGTCAAGCAAGCGCAATGCGGAAGTCAGGTGTTAGCACTGCGGACGTCAAAAAAATTTAATGTGGAAGTCAAGCTTGCGACATGTTGTTGAAAATAAATATTCGCTTATATTCTCAGCGATTTTCTTTGTATACGCCTGCATCGGCAGCTAACACACAAACACGCAAGGTTTTTTCCTATACATTAGTTCTCGATAATATTTAATTTTCTCATGAACTCCAAAGCATCCAATTGCTCTACCGCTAGCACTATCCAACTCGGTATTCGAGTTTCTTGTCTCATTCACAAACAGTTCTATGCTGAATGCGAAAAACGAGGAACAACCGGTTCCGAGATGATTCGAATTCTGATGGAGCGCTTTATTCATCTGGCTGAGCAGCAAAATGAATAATCGGCAAATACCTAAAACCGTTCAATGCAACGTCGCCGAGCTTCGGGCGTTGGCGAGTCTGACTGCTAGCGCGGCCCTTACCGCGGCGCCCGACCGGCAATCAACCGTACTGAGCGCTGCAGAGCGCTTGAGCAAAATCGCAGACAACATCGAGCGCAAGTCCAAGAAAGAAGCGGTCGAGCCAGCCATCGCCGTTGTCCCGCCGAACGCTACAGGTGAAGAATTGGGAAAGTCACGATGCCGTCAAGCGACACGTCGCGGAGCAGATGTCTATTTGCCAACATGGTCCGCCATGGCGCGGATTCTTCCTAACGCCTTCTTGCGCTCAGCCCTTTTTTCCGCTGGCCGCCGTGTTCAGGCCGGTAGTGCGAGAGTGCTCTCGGGCGACCCGACCCTCTTGGTCGCGGGGAAGGAGATTGCTTCGTTTAAGAACATGACCCTAACTTTCAGTGGTTACGAGCTCTGTCAATTTGACCGCCAAGTTTATGCTACCTGCCTAGACTACTACAGAGAGATGCCGCTTTCTCCAGAAGAATCCCAACAACACATCCGAACGTCATTTTATGAATTCACACGCCGGATGGGGGGCAGCTACGGGCTAAATACTCACAAAGCCGTCCGGGCTAGTCTACTTCGTCTAAGCTTTGCTCAGCTGCGTATGCGGTTCGACCGATTGAACCTTGAGCTGCCCAAGTTGCTGGCTGTAAGCTTTCAAGACGGCGAGGCCGGCGGGGACTTTAAAGGCAGCGACATGCTATTGCTGAGGGTGACCGTCTCAGTTGCCGAATTGTTCGGGCCTGGCGCCTGGACTGCAGTAGACGAAGAGGCCGTCGGCTACGACGGTTTGCTAGGCTGGCTGGCGGCCTTCTACGCAGGTCACTCCGGCCCCTGCTGGCTCCCAATCGTGACGCTGCACCTGCTGTCAGGCTACGAGTCGCACATGGGCAACTTCAAAGCCAGTCTCGTCAGCTCCTTGGACAAGCTGAAGAATGAGCAGACGCCAATCTGCAGCAGAGTCAGTGATTACCACTTCTCAAATGATGGAATGAATCTTCTTGTTATTCGCTGCAACTGGGACGCGCGCCGAGTTTGATAACGCTTGGGTGGTGGCAATTCGGCTACATTTGCATCACAATTCTCGTGAGCTTTGAGAAAGCATCAAGTTCGTAAGCCTCGCAGCCCACCTTACGCGCCATACCCGACACAAGTGTCTATAGGGAATTTTCAACCTTGGTTGCATCTCACCAACCAAGGCGCTCCCCGGACCGGCAGAAATTTGTTTTACCAAGAGCTATGTTCTGGTATCAAGAAGTATCATCACATTTGGGACTTCTCAAAAGTGATGAGAACTCTTGATACCGCGCTCTCCCAAACAGCTTTTTACGAGTAACAGAGCGGTCTGGAAATGTTTGAATTGCAATTCATTAACGCCGACAATGCCATATTAAATGGCCGATTTCTATAAATTTGGCTAATATATGTGGCATGACCAAGAAAACTCTCGCTATGTTCCCAACCGCGCTCAAACAGCTGGCCGACTTAGGCGAGCGTCTGCGGTTGGCACGCCGCCGCCGGTCGATAGGCACTGAGCTCTTTGCCGAACGCATGGGCGTGTCTCGCGAAACTTTGCGGCGCCTGGAAAATGGCGACCCCACAATCGCCATGGGGACGTACCTGCGTGCGCTGGGTGTCTTGGGGCTTGATGGAGACGTCGACGCAATCGGCCGCGATGACGTGCTGGGCCGAAAACTGCAAGACCTTGAGCTAAGTAGGTCGAAAACATAATCCGGATAGGATGGCCTTCCAAAGCTTTGAGGGATGCCGGCACAACCGGGCACTAGGCAGGTCCTGGCCAGTAAGGTCGGAAAGAAACACCGGTCTCACACTAGGTCCTATCTCCTCGCCGTCATCATTGCGACCCGTCGCGGCAGTTACCCGGCCACGCAGCGTCCAAATCATGCTGCTCGCGTCACACTATACTTCTGTCCCTAGACTATGGAACAAAGACATGTCTGAACTGACAAAAGAACAAATCGCAATGCTCGAACTGCGCAATGCGGCATACCATGAAGCCGGACACAGAATTATCTGCCGTCGCTTTGGCGGAGACGGCGACATCCTCATCTGGAAAAATGAAAGTGGCAATCCGGACGAGCAAGCTTGGCGCGGACAGTTTCGCACTCGCGTTTGTCCGCAACAGATGCACGACGCAGCAAAGAGGGCCGGGTTTCCCGCAGTCGACCTACCCGACAACTGGAGGGCATTAATCGGCATGGCTGGCTTGGTAGCAGAAGAAATTTTGCGTGACGGAATCGACGATGCTGAACTTGTTGCCGACAGCATATCTGCCACGATTTTGCTCGGGTACGCATCAGCGACGGACTTGATGACGATGGGCATCACAAACATCGACGACTTTGAACTGAGCTGCGAAGACGTCGAGCCGGCCTTGCGCTATCTGAAGGAAGAATGGCCGCTTGTTCAGGAATACGCGGAGTACCACATCACAGAAGCAATGGCGGCCGAAGCATCAATTGCCGTCGTCTAATGCATAGCTGCGCCGCTAAGGCCCGCGCCAGGAGCGTTCTAACGCCGACTCTAGCGCCCTCGCTTCGCAGTGGAACGAGGGGCGCCCGCCTGAAAGGGATATTTTCGTAGACGTCAGTACGAAGCCAAGACCTTCCGAATCGCATATTGCACACCAAGGTCGCTCAGCCCGAGCCGGTCTTCCGTTTTGATGAGATGGTCCCGGCACCAAGCAGGCCAAGCATGGTCATCATTGTCAATCGCGAACCAGCGCGTCGGTTTTCGGCGCCGCACATCAGCGCATATTTGCATGCCTCGCGACATGTTGTCGAAGTCGAATTTCTGTGTCTCTCTTTTATGAAATGTAGCGCCGATGACCCTTGACTGCAAACCCGGGGTTAGCTGACGTTTCGCGAACTCAAAACCTTTCACTCGCACCCAGGAGGTGCTCAAGACAATTTTCAAGTCAGGGTATGGGGCAAGCAATTCTTCGAGAATAGGTAGCCACTCGAATAGGGTTCTGCCTGGAGTACGTATGTGTATGCCACCGTGCCGCGAAGAGTACACCGCGTCGTCATGGGTAACACCATCGAAGTCACAGTAGCAGACCCAGAGAGGGTCTTGCTGTAGGTCTTTATCGTCGCTCATTTCTCATCGTCATCATATCCAGCCAGGTTTGGAGTCATCTCCGCAAATCGTCCTTCTGACATCGCACGCCTAATATCCTCCGGTGTTCGCAGCGGCGTAATCCGAAGTTGAGACGCGTAAAAAATCGGTAATTCGTGTTCGGGAATATCACGCACAGATTGCAGGTCCGACTCCAGCGTCGAGCCCTCCGCTTGGTGTACGTGCTCCAGCCATCCTCGGCCTCCCATGACCAGGCCGAGGCCGTGCAATATTTTGAGCAGCGAATCAGTACGGATTGGCTTGCCCGCCTCAACGCGCGCGAGCACAAATGTTGACACTCCTACGGCCGCTGCCACGTCAACCGAGCGGAGCCGGCGCCGGATTCGCTGGCCCCGGATGAGTTGACCCAAGGCCTTTAGCTCTTGGTCCAGAGCGCTTCGGTCGGTCGAAAGTGTCGGAGACTGCACAATGCTCCTTCGTTGTGTGAGGACGTTCTCTGCTACCAATTCCAAGCTATCCAGCCTCCGAATACCTCATCGCCGAAGCGCTCTGCAACTAAACAATCCACACTGCGAGCTGCGGAGAGAGACATTCCGACACGCTCCACAGCTCGCGGTATAAACGGGCTGCAGAGGCCTTGTCACCTCACAGCATCACGCAGCACAGTTACCCGAGGCGATTGGGTTCACGGAGTAGGCATCTGCCAAATCTCCGCGATGGCGAGTGACGTGAGCTTCATGTCAGCATCGTTGGGGTAGTGCCGAAGCAGCCGATGGGCTTCTGACGCTATTTCCTGCGGAATGTTGGTGCTTTGGGAGTAAGCGAGTTCGTTAAGAAATTTTCTCGTCTGTAGAACTGCTGAAGTTCGCTCATACGGCATAGTCATCTGTAATCTCAATAAAAAATTGAAAAGGTCTGACCTAGTCGTCACTTGCTCGGCTCGGAATTATTCCTGCTTCCCTTTCTGGAGCAATTAAATGTCGGATTTGGTCTGCGGCAGTCGGCGTCGGGACTGAAGCTGATGAGTTGAAAATTGCCCTTTCGTGGTATTAGACCGCGCGCGCCGGTCCCTCCGATAAACCCTGCCAGGCAATCAGAAGGCTCACGGCACCTCTCGATTGACCATATCACCCGTGTTTAATGGCGACAACGGATTCCGAACTTGCGTTGGCAAATTCGACATTGCGCGATATACTCTCCGTTGTCCTGAGACCACGATGTAGCCGTTGTGACACCAAGAGTCCAGCTTGGACCGAAGACCGCAAGCCGCTCGTGACCTGCGGCCTTGCACATGCTCATCGCCAGGCCCTCCTGAAAGCCGTGGGTCACCAGGCTAGAAGCCGCAAAGCGCAAATCATTGGCGTGTGTTGCGGACGCGCTGCTGGAAATGTGCGACCTCGAAGCGGCCGCATCTAGTCGCCAGTGATTAAGTGGGGCATGTAAGTTGGCGGAACTCCATTTAAACGCTTAGGCCCGAACGTCCCGATATGCAGCGGCACTTATCCGCCGCTTTCATGGAAGTACCACACGCGAATCGGGTTGGCCGCACAGCTCGCTGCCCCCCAGGCTCGGACCGGTAGTCAGTCGATTAGGCGCTCGGCCAACCGAACGCAATTCTCAATAGTGAGTCCCGTCTCAGAGTCGGTCAACACCAAGTTCCGGCAAAACGGACGATATAGGCTCGCTTGGTCGTCTAACGCGACCCAGGATTCCCATGGACGGCCGGCGCTCCTTAGCCACGCCTCTATCTCAGCCTGGCGCACGTAAGTGCCGTAAGCAGTCTCATCCTGGAGGTCTTGCCAATGCGGCGTCTTGCCAACAATTCGAGGCGCGATGTCCACGCTAAACAGGGATTGAAGTTCTTGAACTGTCCGTGTCGTGCGCCATGTCGAACTTATGACCACTTCGACGCGAGGCTGCGCCCGTAGCACGTCTTCGAGCAACGGCATACTCGAGAAAAGCAGGTCTTGACGGTAATTGAGGTGTGGATGGAGAACCCCGTCTATGTCCAAGAACAAGAGCATGTTAAATGCAATCTCCAGTCGATGTTACTGCCGCTGTGTTGGGGTCAGAGCAAGCACTCTGCACAGCACATAATCATGCAGTACGAAATTAAAAACCTCGAACGACACGCGCTCGTCATCGGCGGAGACAAAACCGAACATCGGCGAGCTTCCCCAGGGCATGTCTTTTTTATCACGTGCGCCGGTGTCAACAAACTCGATACAGCCGAGAACCCGCTGGCCCTCGGTTAACAATCGCCTCATGCCCTCGCCCGACAACTTTCCTACACCGGCCAATGCACAAAATTCGTCCAGTGTCAGCAGCGGTTGTAAACTGATACACAGCAGCGATTGAAAACTGATACACCGATTTGAGAAGATGGCTGCTTTGCGGAGCAGCCTTGAAACCCAACGAGGTGTATGTGGAAATTCAG
>NZ_JAFCXL010000016.1:0-132516 GCF_049898325.1 Massilia sp. DWR3-1-1
CCTGATACAAGCGCCGAAACGAGGGGTCGGACCCGGCGCTCGCCTCGAACCCATCGCGGGGTGGGCTTGGATGGTGCGTGCTTACGCTAATGGGCTTTCACGGTAACGGTGAAAGCGCCTTTTTTATGCAGGCGCTGCGACCGGTTCGGCGGCGAGGAAGTCGAGCAGGGTCAATGCCACCACCTTGGTGGCGCGCCGCAGGTCCTCCAGCGCCAGGCGCTCGTCGGCCTTCTTGGCGTTCGACTCGGGCACCGTGCGCGGACCGGCACCGTACAGCACTGCGGGGATGCCGTGTTCGCCGTACAGGCGCGCGTCCGCGTACAGCGGCGTGCCCAGGGCGGTGATGTCCTCGCCCATCACGGCGCGGGCGTTCTTTTGCAGGTTCGCCACCAGTTGCTGCGAGCCGGGCAACGGCCGCAGCGCTTGCGACAGCAGCAGGCGGCGGATCTCGACGCGGATGCCATCGACGCCCTCGACGGCGCCTTCGATCAGCGCGCGCACCTGCGCCTCGACCAGCACCGGGTCCTCGTCGGGAATCATGCGGCGGTCCAGTTTCAGCACCACTTTGCCGGGCACCACATTGGTGTTGGTGCCGCCGTCGATGCGGCCCACGAGCATGGTGGGCGAATCGATGCCGGGCACGCTCGACTTGATCTGCTTCAGGCGCGCCAGGTCGCCGTAGATGGCGTTGAGGATGCGGGTGGCCGCCTGCAGGGCGTCGACGCCCGTCTCCGGCATGGCGCCGTGGCCGGACTTGCCATGCACCGTCACTTCCAGTTGCAGGCAGGCGTTGTGCGCGGTGACGATGTTGTAGGAAAAACCGGCGGCGATCACCAGGTCGGGCCGGGTCAGGCCCTGTTCGAGCAGGTAGCCGGGGCCCAGCAGGCCGCCGAATTCCTCGTCGTACGTAAAATGCAGCTCGACCGCGCCACGCAACTTGACGCCGGCCGCTTCCAGCGCCCGCACGGCGAAGATGTAGGTGGCGAAGTCGCCTTTCGAGACCGCCGTAGCGCGCCCATACATATAGCCGTCTTCGATCTCGCCGCCATACGGGCCATGGGTCCAGCCTTCGCCGGGCGGCACCACGTCGCCGTGGGCGTTGAGGGCGATGGTGGGGCCGTCCGCCCCGTACGGCCGGCGCACGATCAGGTTGGTGATGCTTTGCATGCCGTAGTCGTGCACCGCCGCTTGCGGCACCGCGTGCTGCTCGGCGCTCCAGCCGAACCGTTCGACCATGTGCGCCACCGCCTCGGCGTGCGGGGCGTTGTTGCCGGGCGGGGTGTCGGTGGGTATGCGCACCACGCCCTGCAGGAAGGCGACCTGTTCGTCGAAGTGGGCGTCGATCCAGCCGGTGATGGCGTCGTGTGCTTGCATGGGGTTCCTGAAAAGAGAATTAGTGGGCGCCAGATTCGTACCAGCTGGCGATCTCGGCCCGTTCGGCCTCCGTCATCGCCGTCAGGTTCGCCAGCGGCATGGCCTTCGTCTGCACGGCCTGCTGGTAAATGCGGGCGGCGTTCTGGTGAATCAGGGCGGCGCTGTGCAGCTCGACGCCGGCCGGCGCGGCGGCGAAGCCCGCCTGCGAGGGCACGGCCGCGTGGCAGCTGGCGCAGCGCTGGGTGATGATGGCCTGGACGCGGGCAAAGCGGGCGGCCGGGTCGTTCACCGCCGTCGCCGGCGCCGGTGGCGCCGGCGCGATCGCCACCGCCAGCGCCAGCAGCACCGCCACCCCGGCCAGCGGGTAGCGCCACTCGGTGCGGCCGCGGTGGCGCAGATTGAAGAAATGGCGAATCAGCACGCCGGCCGCCATGATTGCCGCCAGCACCGCCCACGCATGCTGGTGGCGGTAGGTCATGGCGTAGTGGTTGCTGATCATGATGAACAGCACCGGCAAGGTGAAGTAATTATTGTGCACGCTGCGCTGCTTGGCGCGCAGGCCGTGGATGGGGTCGGGCCGGCCGCCGGCGGCCATCGCCGCCACCATCTTGCGCTGGCCGGGAATGATCAGCATGAGCACATTGGCCACCATGATGGTGCCGATCATGGCGCCCACGTGGATATAGGCGGCGCGCCCGCTCAGAAAATGGTGGAGCACCCAGGCGCTGGCGACCAGGAAGGCGAACATCACCACGCCAAACGCCAGGTCGTGCTGGCCCAGCTTCGAGCGGCACAGCAGGTCGTAGACGGTCCAGCCCAGCACCAGGCTGGCCAGGCCGATGCCGATCGCCTGCGCGCTCGACAGGTCGGCCACGGCGCGGTCGATCAGCATCGCCTGGGCGTTGAAGTAATACACGATGGTGAGCAGGGCGAAGCCGGACAGCCAGGTCGAATAGGCTTCCCACTTGAACCAGTGCAGTTCGGCGGGCAGTTCGGCCGGCGCCACTAGGTATTTTTGCGGGTTATAAAAGCCGCCCCCGTGCACCGCCCACAAGTGCCCCGACACGCCCTTGGCAGCGAGCTCGGAGCCGGGCGCGGGCGGCCGGATATTGTTGTCGAGCCAGACAAAATAAAACGAGGCGCCGATCCAGGCGATCCCCGTGATCACGTGCAGCCAGCGCACCAGCAGGTTGAGCCAGTCGAGCAGATAGGGGGTGAGATAGGCGAAAACTTCCATGGGGTTCCTGGTAACGGGACGGCCGGCGCGGGACGTCAAAACAGACTGCTGGCACGCTACACAAGATAGCCTGATTGGAGCCCGCCGTCATGAAAAATCGCGTATATTCGACATACCCAATTTCATATAGTCCCCATGTCCGCCCTGCCCCAGCATCTCGACATCCACCTGATCCGCATCCTCTACCTGCTGCTGGTGGAAAAAAACGTCTCGCGCGTCGCCCTCAAACTCAATCAGCCGCAGCCCTCGATTTCAGCCTCCCTGCGCAAGCTGCGCGAACTGACGGGCGACCCGCTCTTGGTGCGGGGCGCGCGCGGCATGGTGCCGACCCAGCACGGCGAAAGCCTGCTGCGCCCGGCCAAGCGCATCCTCGACGAAGCCGAGAGCCTGTTCATCAAGAAGTCGCCATTCGTGCCGGAAGAGGCGGCGCCCACCTTCCACATCGCCGCCCCCGATTACCTCGACAGCCAGTTCCTGCCCAACGTGGTGGCGGCGCTGCGCCGGGGCGCCCCCAACAGCCGGGTGATCATCCACAGCCTGGGCGCCGGCGTCGACTACCTGCGCATGCTCTCGGACGGCGACATGGACCTGGTGATCGCCAACTGGGACGAGCCGCCGCCACACCTGCACATCTCCAAGCTGTTCGAGGACCCCATCGTGTGCACCATGCGCGCCGACGCGCCCTACGCCAGGCGCACCGCGGCCGACGCCATGACGATCGAGGACTACCTGGCGCTGCCCCATGTGGCGCCGTCGCAGATGGTGCCCGGCTACCTGGGCGTGATCGACGCCTTCCTCGAGCGCCAGGGCCTGCGCCGCAAGGTGGCGGTGGAGTCGCCCTATTTCGGCCTGATTCCCTACATGCTCACGCAGACCGACCTGGTGCTCACCACCGGGCGCCAGTTCATGCGCTACTACGAAAAGACCCTGCCCCTGAAAACCTTCACGGTGCCCGTCAAATTTCCACCGATGCGTTTCTACCAGTTGTGGCACCAGCGGGTGCACCAGTCGCCCGAGCACAAGTGGCTGCGCGACCAGGTCAGCGCGGCCGCCCGCGCGCTGTCGCCATAAGTACCATCAGCGCCGGCATATGTCAGCGGTGCCACCAGGGTTTATGATCACGATTCGTATTTTCGACGGCCCCGCCATGACCACATTATCCGAACTGAACGCCTGCGACAGCGCCGCTTTCGCGCACCACCTCCACGGCATCTACGAGCACTCGCCGTGGATTCCCCTGCGCGCCGCCGCGCGCCGGCCGTTCGCCACGCTGGCCGAGCTGAAACTGGCGCTGCAGGCGGCGGTCATTGACGCCACCGAAGACGAGCAGCTTGGCCTGATCCGCGCCCACCCCGAGCTGGCCGGCAAGGCGGCCATCGCCGGCGCACTGACGGCCGAGTCGACCAGCGAGCAGGCCAGCTCGGGCCTGGACCGCTGCAGCGCCGCCGAATACGCCACCCTGCACCGGCTCAACGCCGACTACAACGATCGCTTCGGCTTTCCGTTCATCCTCGCCGTCAAGGGTCCGGACGGCCAGGGTCTCACGCGCGCCGCCATCATCGCCACCTTCGCCCGCCGCCTCAAGCACCAGCGCAGCGCCGAACTGGCCGAGTGCCTGCGCCAGATCCACCGCATCGCCGAACTGCGCCTGAACGCGCTGTTGCACGTCGAGCTGGACTTCGGCCCTGTCATCATGGCCTGGGCCGAGCAACTGGGCCAGCACAGCGACAGCGCCGACGGCCTCACCTGCGCCTACCTGACGGCGGCCCACCAGGACAGCGCGCGCCAGCTGGCCCACTGGATGGGCGAGTGCGGCATGCAGGTCCACATCGACGCCGTCGGCAACGTGGTGGGGCGCTACCGCTCGGACCGGGCCGAGGCCCGCACCCTTATCACGGGCTCCCACTACGACACCGTCAAGGACGGCGGCAAGTACGACGGCCGCCTGGGCATCCTGCTGCCGATGGCGATCGTGCGCCAGCTGCACGCGCGCGGCGAGCGCCTGCCCTACCACCTGGAGATCATCGGTTTCGCCGAAGAGGAAGGGGTGCGTTTCAAAAGCACTTTCCTGGGCAGCAATGCGGTGACGGGGCACTTCGACCTGGCCCTGCTCGACAAGGTCGATGACGCCGGCGTCCCCATGCGCGCCGCGCTGGCGGCGGCCGGCCACGATGTCGGCGCCATCGGCGCCATCGCGCGCCGGCCCGACGACATCCTCGGCTTCGTCGAGGTGCACATCGAACAGGGACCGGTGCTGCTCGAAGCGGGCCTGGCGCTGGGCGTGGTCAGCGCCATCGCCGGCAGCTCGCGCTACCTGGTCGAGCTGACGGGCTTGGCCAGCCACGCCGGCACCACCCCCATGACGATGCGCCGCGACGCGGCCGCGGCGGCGGCCGAAATCGTGCTGATGGTCGAGCAGCGCTGCCTGCTGGCGCCGTCGCTGGTGGGCACGGTCGGCCAACTGGAAGTGCCGGGCGGCTCGGTCAACGTCATCCCCGGCCACTGCAAGCTCTCGCTCGACATCCGCGCCGCCGACGACGCCGTGCGGCTGGCGGCGGTGGCCGACATCCTGGCCACCATCGACGCTATCTGCGCGCAGCGCCAGATTGAGTCGAGCGTCGTCGAAATCGTCTCGGCCCGGGCGGCGCCGTGCGCGCCGTGGCTGATGGACCAGTTGGGCGCGGCCATCGAACGGGCCGGCCTGCCCCGCTTCGACTTGCCCTCAGGCGCCGGCCACGACGCCATGGCGATGGCGGCGCTGACCGATGTGGCGATGCTGTTTACCCGCTGCGGCAATGGCGGCATCAGCCACAACCGGCTCGAGACCATGACGGCCGACGATGCCGACATCGCCGCGCGGGTGCTGCTCGACTTCCTGCGCGCCCTGGCGGTGCCGCCGCGCGCCTGAACCGATCAGGTGCCGGCCGCCTCGAGCATGGCCAGTAACAGCACGTTGCAGCCCGCTTCCAGGTGGTCGGCGCGGGCGTCCTCGATTTCGTTGTGGCTGATGCCGTCCTTGCAAGGCACGAAGATCATCCCGGCCGGCGCCAGCCGCGCCGCGTAAATGGCGTCGTGGCCGGCGCCCGAGACCACGTCCATCGTCGAGTAGCCCAGCGCGGCGGTGGCCTTGCGCACGGCGCCCACGCAGTCCGGGTGAAACGGGCATGGCGGATAGTACGACACCCGCTCGATGCTGATGGCCAGGCCGCTGTCCTGCCGCACCTGCTCGATAAAGGCCAGCATTTCCTCGTGCATGGTGTTGAGCAGAACGTCGTTGACGTTGCGCAGGTCGATGCTGAAGGTGACCTGGCCGGGAATCACGTTGCGGCTGTTGGGGAACACCTGCACCATGCCCACCGTGCCGCGCCCGTACGGCGGATAGCGGTTCGCCAGCGCCACCACTTCCTGCATGATCACGGTCGACACCTGCAGCGCGTCGCGACGCAGGCCCATCGGTGTCGGCCCCGCATGCGCCTCCATGCCGGTGACGACGCAGTCGTACCAGGACAGGCCCATCACGGCCGGCACCACGCCGATCACCTTGTCGGCGTCTTCCAGCACGGGGCCCTGCTCGATGTGCGTCTCGAAATAGGCGCCGATCGGATGCGCGCCCGGCACCTGCTCGCCCAGGTAGCCGATGCGCGCCAGTTCGTCTTTCACCGTCAGGCCGTCCGTGTCGGTGGCGGCGTAGGCCGTCTCCAGGCTGAAGGCGCCGCAAAACACGCCCGAGCCCATCATCACCGGCACGAAGCGCGAGCCTTCCTCGTTGGTCCAGAACGCCACTTCGATGGGCGCCTCCGTCTCGATGTTCAAATCATTCAGGGTGCGCACCACTTCGAGGCCGGCCAGCACGCCGTAATTGCCGTCGAACTTGCCGCCGGTGGGCTGGGTGTCGATATGGCTGCCCGTCATTACGGGCGCCAGCGCGGGATTGCGCCCTTCGCGCCGCATGAAGACGTTGCCGATCTGGTCGACGGTGACGCTCATGCCCGCGGCGACACCCCAGCCCACCACCAGGTCGCGGCCCTGGCGATCGAGGTCGGTCAGGGCCAGGCGCTTGACGCCGCCCTTGGGCGTGGCGCCGATCTGCGCCAGCTCCATCAGGGAAGCCCACAGACGGCTGCCGTCGACGCGGGCGGTCTGTGCTGCGGGGGATACGGTTGAATCGGTCATGGGGTCGGTTCTTTCAGCTCAGGCGGCGCTGTGGAGCGGGTTGGCAAATGCGGGACGGTCGATGTGGCGGCCGGCGCCCGCTTCGGCGCGCAACTGGCCCCGTTCGAAGACGATCTTGCCGGCGGCGATGGTGACGCTGTTGACGCCCTTGACGGTGCGCCCTTCAAACACATTGAAGCCGCCCTTGGCGAACTGGGTCTTGGCCGAGATGGTGCGGCTTCCCTTCGGGTCCCACACCAGCAGGTCGGCGTCGGCGCCGGCGGCGATGACGCCCTTGCGGGGGTACATATTAAAAATCTGCGCCGCGTTGGTCGAGGTGACGCGCACGAACTCGGAGGGCGTGAGCAAACCGGTCGCCACGCCCGCGTCCCACACCACCGACATGCGGTCCTCGACGCCGCCGCAGCCGTTCGGGATGCGGGTGAAGTCGTCCTTGCCGGCCGCCTTCTGCTCGGCGCAGAAGGTGCAGTGGTCGGTGGCGGTGGTGTGCAGGTTGCCGCCGCGCAGACCGCGCCACAGGGCGGCCTGGTGGTGCTTGCCGCGAAACGGCGGACTCATCACGTGGGCGCGGGCGAACTCAAGGTCCTCGCTCTGGTAGACGCTGTCGTCGATCACCAGGTGGCCGGCCAGCGCCTCGCCGTACACGCGCTGACCCTTGGCGCGGGCGCGGGTGATGGCCTCGAGCGACTCTTCGCACGAGACGTGGACGATGTAGACGGGCGTACCGAGCACGTTGGCGATGGCGATGGCGCGGTTGGCCGCCTCGGCTTCGACCGCCGGCGGGCGCGAGAGCGGATGGGCGCCGGGCCCGGTGATGCCCTTCTTGAGCAGGTCCTGCTGCAGCTGGAACACCAGCTCGCCGTTTTCGGCGTGCACGGTGGGGATCGCGCCCAGCTCGAGCGAGCGGGTAAAACTTTTGATCAGCGTTTCGTCGTCGGCCATGATGGCGTTTTTGTACGCCATGAAGTGCTTGAAGCTGTTGACGCCGTGCTCGCGCACCAGCGTGCCCATCTCGGCGTGCACGGCGTCGGACCACCACGTCACGGCGACGTGGAAGGTGTAGTCGCCGGCCGACTTGGCGGCCCAGCCGCGCCAGAGATGGTAAGCCTCGAGCAGCGACTGCTGCGGGTCGGGAATGACGAAGTCCATGATGGTGGTGGTGCCGCCGGCCAGGCCGGCGGCGGTGCCGGTGAAAAAATCGTCGGCGCTGACGGTGCCCATGAAGGGCAGCTGCATGTGGGTGTGGGTGTCGATCCCGCCCGGCAGGATGAACTGGCCGGTGGCGTCGATGACGGTGGCGTGCGGCGGCGCGTCGAGATGCTCGCCGACGGCGATGATGGTGTCGCCGAAGCAGACGACATCGGCCTTGAAAGCGCGGTCGGCGTTGACGACGGTGCCGCCGCGAATGAAGATACTCATGGTCGATTCTCCTTTGAGGGACTTACCGGGCGGGCGCCAGCACGGGGCTGTGGCCCCGCATCAACACGCCATACACCACGGCGGAAATGGCGATACCGACGAACCAGGCGTAGGTATAGATAATTTTAAAGGCCTCGGCGACGGCGGGAAACGCCGCCGGGAAGGCGGCATGCAGAAAGCCGGGAATATTCGGCAGCACGCCCAGCGCGAAGGCAACGATGGCCGCCGAGTTCCAGCCATTGCCGTACCAGTAGGCGCCGCCCTCGCGGTACAGCTGATCGACCTCGAGCTCGGTCTTGCGGACAAAATAATAGTCGACGATGAGGATGCCGGCAATCGGTCCCAGCAGCGCCGAATAGCCGATCAGCCAGGTGAAGATATAGCCCTCGGTGGTTTCCAGGATTTTCCACGGCATCATCACCAGCGCGATCGCCGCCGTCAGGTAGCCGCCCGTGCGATACGAGATGTGGCGCGGCGCCAGCGCGGAAAAATCGTAGGCTGGTCCCACCAGGTTGGCCGCCAGGTTGACGCTGACGGTGTCGACCAGCAGCACGATCAGGGCCACCAGCACGGCCGCCCCCGTCATGCGGCTGGCCAGGTCGACCGGGTCCCAGATCGCCTTGCCGTACAAGACCACGGTGGCCGAGGTGACGATGACGGCCAGCGCCGCCAGCAATCCCATCGGCAGTGGCAAGCCCACGCTCTGCCCCACCACCTGGTCTTTTTGCGACCTGGCGAAACGGGTGAAGTCAGGGATGTTGAGCGCCAGCGTGGCCCAGAAGCCCACCATGGCCGTCAGCGAGGGCCAGAAGGTGGCCCAGAACTGGCCGGCCTTCTTGCCGCCGTCGACAAACTGGGACGGCGCCTCGAGCAGGACGCCGAAGCCGCCCGCCTTGTTGTGGGCCCAGCCCAGCAGCACAAAGCAGATTAGGATTTTCAGGGGCGCGGTCCAGGTTTCGAGCTTGCGGATCGATTCCATGCCGTGCACGATGTAATAGAACTGGATGGCCCAGAAGGCGAGAAAGCAGGCCAGCTGGGCGCCGTTGATGCCCAGTCCGGCCAGCTTGTCGCCGCCGATCGGGTGGCCGGCCATGACGCCGAGCAGCGTGTAGATCATCGAGCCGCCGAACCAGGTCTGGATGCCGTACCAGCCGCAGGCGACGATCGCCCGCATCAGGGCCGGCAGCTTGGCGCCGCTGGTGCCGAACGAGGCGCGCGCCAGCACCGCGTAGGGAATGCCGTACTTGGTGCCAGCGTGGCCGATCAGCAGCATCGGCAGCAGCACGATGGCGTTGGCGAGGAACACGGTAAAAATCGCCTGGTAGCCCGACATGCCGCCTTCGATCAGGCTGGCCGACAGGGTGTAGGCGGGAATGCACATGACCATGCCGACCCACAGGGCGGCGAAGTGGTACCAGCGCCAGGTGCGCTGGGCGGCGGTGGTGGGGGCCAGGTCGGCGTTCCAGAGCTGGGGACTGCCGGACGGTTCTACATTCACGGAGGGTCTCCTGTGGCACATCGATGAATGGGACCGGAGTTGGCGCGCTGGTGCCGGTCCCTGTTGCGGCCTGCGCGACTCAGGCGAGCCGGTGCGGGTTGCGCGCGTCCTGGGTCCAGTTCATGTACGGCTTGCCGGTCTCCTGCGGCACCATGGTAATGCATGCCTCGACGGGACAGGTAATCTCGCACAGGTTGCAGCCCACGCACTCCTGCTCGATCACCTCGTAGGTGCGGACCTGGGTGACGGCGTCGATCAGCTGGGCGATCGACTGGTGCGAGGTGTCTTCGCAGGCGACGTAGCACTTGCCGCACTTGATGCACTTGTCCTGGTCGATCTGGGCGATCACCTGGTAGTTCATGTCCAGGTATTTCCAGTCGGTGGTGTTGGCCACCGCCTTGCCGCTGAACGCTGCGATGTTGGCATAGCCCTTCTCGTCCATCCAGCGCGACAGGCCATCCTTCATCTCTTCGACGATGCGAAAGCCATGCAGCATGGCGGCGGTGCACACCTGCACCGAGCCGGCGCCGAGCGCGATAAATTCGGCGGCGTCGCGCCAGTTGCCGATGCCGCCGATGCCGGAAATGGGCAGGCCGGCGGTCTGCGGATCGCGGGCGATTTCGGCCACCATGTTCAGCGCGATCGGCTTGACGGCGGCGCCGCAGTAGCCGCCGTGGGTGCTGGCGTTGCCCACCACGGGAAAGGCCACCATGCGATCGAGGTCGAGATGGGTGATCGAGTTGATGGTGTTGATCAGCGAGACGGCGTCGGCGCCGCCATTCTTGGCCGCGCGCGCCGGTGCGCGCACGTCGGTGATGTTGGGGGTGAGCTTGACGATGACGGGCAGCTTGCTGTGCTTCTTGCACCAGCGCGTGACCATCTCGACGTACTCGGGCACCTGGCCGACGGCGGCGCCCATGCCGCGCTCGGGCATGCCGTGCGGGCAGCCGAAATTGAGCTCGATGCCGTCGGCGCCGGTCGCTTCGACTTTCGGCAGGATCTCCGCCCACAGCGCCTCCTCGCACGGCAGCATGAGCGAGACGATCATGGCGCGGTCGGGCCAGTCCTTCTTGACCTGGGTGATCTCGCGCAGGTTGATTTCCAGGCTGCGGTCGGTGATCAGCTCGATGTTATTGAAGCCCACCACTTCGCGGTTCTTGCCATACAGGGCCGAATAGCGCGAGGAGACGTTGACCGCGGCCGGGTCTTCGCCCAGGGTTTTCCACACCACCCCGCCCCACCCCGCTTCGAAGGCGCGCACCACGTTGTAGGCCTTGTCGGTGGGCGGCGCGGACGCCAGCCAGAATGGATTGGGCGACTTGATGCCGCAAAAATTGATGCTCAGGTCGGCCATGCTGTCCCCGCTTTGGTCTGGATGTCGTTGTGAATGGCGTGTGCCGCCAGTTTGCCGTGCTGGACCGCTTGCACGGTCAGGTCCTGTCCGGGCGCGACGCAGTCGCCGCCCGCATACACGCCGGGCAGCACGGTGCGAAAACTGTCGTCGACGACGATCTTGTCAGCCTGCCGTTCGATCTGGCACGCCATCGCGTCGGACAGGCCGGCCGGCGCGATGCTCTGGCCGATCGCCTTGAAAATGGCGTCGGCGGCGATTTCGATGAAGGCGCCGGTGCCGACCAGGCGGCCGTTGTCCATCCGCGTTTCTTCGAAGCGCATGCCGCGCACCGTGCCGGCGTCGTCGAGCAGCACTTCGAGCGGCGCCGCCCAGGTGCGCATGCGCACGTAATTGGCCTTGGCGATGTCCTGTTCGTGGCCGGTCGCCGTCATCGACTCGAAGCCGCGGCGGTACACCAGCGTGACGTCTTCGGCGCCCAGGCGCTTGATCTGCACGGCCATGTCGATGGCGGTGTTGCCGGCGCCGATGACGATGGCGCGTCGTGGCACCGGCAAGGTAGTGAGGTCATCGCTCTGGCGCAAGGTGGCGATGTAGTCGACCGCGGCCAGCAGGCCGGGGGCGTCCTCGCCTGTCAGGCCCAACGGGCGGCTGGCATCGAGCCCCAGGCCGAGGAACACGGCGTCGTACTGGGAGTGCAGTTCGGCCAGTGTCAGGTTGCTGCCCAGCCGGCGGCCATGGCGCACTTCGATGCCGCCGATCGACAGCAGGAAGGCCACTTCGCGCTGGGCGAAGTCGCCCGGCAGCTTGTACTTCGCGATGCCGTATTCATTGAGGCCGCCCGATTTTTCGCGGGCCTCGAACACCACGACGTCGTTGCCCAGCATGGCCAGGCGGTGCGCGCACGACAGGCCGGCGGGACCGGCGCCGACCACGGCGATGACCTTGCCGGTGGCCGGTGCGCGTTCGAACGGGTGCTGCGCGAAGCTGGCGTGATCGAGTGCGTGGCGTTGCAGCAGGCCGATCTTGACGGGGCGGCCTTCGGCGTCGTGGTTGCGCACGCAGGCGTCTTCGCACAGGATTTCGGTGGGGCAGACGCGGGCGCAGGCGCCGCCCAGGATGTTTTGCTTGAGGATGCCGACGGCGGCGCCGTTGATGTTGCCGTCATGGATATTGCGGATGAAGCTGGCGACATCGATTTCGGTGGGACAGATGCGCGTGCACGGCGCGTCGTAGCAGTACAGGCAGCGGGCCGCTTCGATGGCGGCCTGGCGCGCTGTCAGCGCCGGCGCCAGGTCGGTGAACTGCGCGTCGAGCGCGTCGGCGTCGGTCAGCGCGGTGCGTGGCAAGTGTTTGAGTGATACGATCATGTGCATCCCGGGGTCTTGATAGGTCATGGCGATACATGGCGGTGCAAGCACCGCCCCAACTGCGTATAAAACGCTTATTTCATCTGTGGAAAAGCAAATTCCGCGCCCGCGCTGGCGGTGTTCGGCCAGCGCTGCATGACCGCCTTGTGGCGCGTGTAAAAGCGCACGCCTTCCGGACCATACGCGTGGTGGTCGCCGAACATGCTGCGCTTCCAGCCGCCGAAGCTGTTGAACGCCATCGGCACCGGCAGCGGCACATTCACCCCCACCATGCCCACCTGGATCTGACGCACGAATTCGCGCGCCGTGCCGCCGTCGCGCGTGTAGATGGCCACGCCGTTGCCGTACTCGTTGGCGTTGATCAGGGTGACGGCGTCGGCCACGCTGGGCAGGCGCACGATGCACAGCACCGGCCCGAAAATCTCTTCCTTGTAGATGCTCATCTGCGGGGTCACATGGTCGAACAGGGTGCCGCCCACGAAGAAGCCGTTTTCGCGGCCCGCCACCTTCAGGTTGCGCCCGTCGACGAGGATGGTGGCGCCCTGCTCGACGCCTTCGCCGATCAATTGCTCGATGCGGGCCTTGGCCGCGCTGGTGACGACCGGGCCCATTTCGGCGTCCGGCGCCATGCCGTCGTCGATCTTCAGGGCCGCGGTGCGCTGGGCCAGCGCGCCGGCCAGCTTGTCGCCGGCGTCGCCGATCGCCACCACCACCGAGATGGCCATGCAGCGCTCGCCGGCCGAGCCGTAGGCGGCGCCCATCAGGGCGTCGATGGTCATGTCCATGTCGGCGTCGGGCATCACCACCATGTGGTTCTTGGCCCCGCCCAGCGCCTGCACGCGCTTGCCGGCGGCGCTGCCGCGCGCATAAATGTATTCGGCGATCGGGGTCGAGCCGACGAAGCTGATGGCCTGCACGAGTGGATTGTCGAGCAGCGCGTCGACGGCCGTCTTGTCACCCTGGACGACGTTGAAAACGCCATCGGGCAGGCCGGCCTGCTTGAGCAGTTTGGCGTGCAGCAGCGACGGCGAAGGATCGCGCTCGGACGGCTTGAGGATGAAGGTATTGCCGCAGGCGATAGCGACGGGGAACATCCACATCGGCACCATCACGGGAAAATTGAACGGGGTGATGCCGGCCACCACGCCGAGCGGCTGGCGCATGGCCCAGGCGTCGATGCCGCGCGCGATCTGGTCGGTAAATTCCCCTTTCAGCAGTTGCGGAATACCGACGGCGAATTCGACCACCTCGATCCCGCGCGCCACTTCGCCCTGGGCGTCGGCGAAGGTCTTGCCGTGCTCGCGCGTGATGTGGGCGGCGAATTCGTCGGTGTGCTGCTGGCACAGTTGCAGGTACTTGAACAGGACCCGGGCACGCGCCAGCGGCGGCGTGTTCGACCAGGCGGGAAAGGCGGCGGCGGCGGCGGCGACGGCGTCATCGACTTCGCTGCTGCTGGCCAGGGCCACGCGCGCGCACGGCGTGCCCAGCGCGGGATTGAAGACGTCGGCGTAACGGCCGCTGGCGGTATCGACTTCCTGGCCGTTGATGAAATGGGTGATGGTAGCGAGCGTGGTGGTCATGGGGTGCTTTCGGTTCAGTCGAGGTGTTGGAGTACGGTGGTGAGCTTGCCGAACAATTCGTCGATGTGCTGTTTTTCCAGCACCAGCGGCGGCGACAGGGCGATGATGTCGCCGGTGACGCGAATGAGCACGCCGTCGGCGAAGGCCTGCTTGAAGGCGGCGAAGGCGCGCGCGCCCGGCTTGCCGGCGATCGGCGCCAGTTCGATGCCGGCGATCAGGCCGATGGTGCGGATGTCGATCACGTGCGGCAGCCCCTTGAGCGCGTGAACGGCGTCGGCCCAGTACTGCTGCATCGCCGCGGCGTGGCCCAGGATGTCCTGTTCCTGGAACACCTCGAGCGTGGCCAGCGCGGCGGCGCAGGCGATCGGGTGGCCCGAATACGTGTAACCGTGGTACAGCTCGATGCCGGCGGGCGCGCTCATGAAGGCGTCGTGGATGTGCGCCTTGCTGAACACGGCGCCCATCGGGATGACGCCGTTGGTGAGTCCCTTGGCGGTGGTCATCAGGTCCGGCTCGACGCCGAAATAGTCGGCCGCGAACGGCGTCGTCAGGCGGCCGAAACCGGTGATAACTTCATCGAAGATGAGCAGGATGCCGTGCTTGGTGCACAGCTCGCGCAAGCGTTTCAGATAGCCCTTGGGCGGGATCAGCACGCCGGTGGAACCGGCCACCGGCTCGACGATGACGGCGGCGATGTTCGACGCGTCGTGCAGGGCGACGATGCGTTCGAGTTCGTCGGCCAGGTTGGCGCCGTGTTCGGGCTCGCCCCGGGTGTACGCATTCAGGTCCAGGTTGTGGGTGTGCGGCAGGTGATCGACGCCGGTCAGCAGGGGACCGAAGCTCTTGCGGTTGCCGCCGATGCCGCCCACCGACAGGCCGCCGAAGCCGACCCCGTGGTAGCCCCGTTCGCGCCCGATCAGGCGCGTGCGCTGGCCCTCGCCGCGCGCCCGGTGGTAGGCCAGCGCCATTTTCAGGGCCGTGTCGACCGCCTCCGAACCGGAGTTGGTGTAGAACACGTGGCTGAACTTGTGGCTGGTGTAGTCCATCAGGCGCTCGGCCAGGTCGAAGGCGGCCGGGTGCCCCATCTGGAAGGTGGGGGCAAAGTCGAGCTGGCCCACCATTTCGCGCACGGCGGCGACGATCTTCGGCTGGTTGTGGCCGCAAGGCACGCACCACAGGCCGGCGGCGCCGTCGAGCACGCTGTTGCCGTCGACATCCTTGTAGTACATGCCGTCGGCCGACACCAGCAGGCGCGGGTTGGCCTTGAAGTCGCGGTTATTCGTAAAGGGCATCCAGAACGCGGACATCGAGGCGGGTCGGGCTTGATTCATTGCAGCACTCCGATTGGGACAGCTAAAAAGTTTTGACAGCGAAAAAAATTATTTACCAGTTGGCAAAATGATGATGCAATAATAGTCAGCAGCAAGTCGATGGCACAGGTACACAAATGGCAAAACGGGCCAACCGTATCGGTAAAACCACCAATACAGTTTGGCGCAGCGCAGCAAACGGAGCGAACATGACGACATTGTCGGGCTCGACACAGCAGCAGGCGGCGGCGGCGCCGGCACCGGTGGCCGGGGCGGTCGCGCTGCCCCCCGCCTGGCCCGTGCTGGCCATCGACCGCGCCCGGCGCGGCAGCCTGGTCGATCAGATCGTGGCAGCGATTGCCCAAATGGTCAAGCTGAAGGAACTACGGGTTGGAACCAAGATGCCGTCGGTACGGCAATTTGCCAGGTCGAACAGCGTGAGCACGTTCACCGTCGTCGAATCGTACGACCGCCTGCTCAATGTGGGACTGCTGACATCGCGCCGCGGTTCCGGCTTTTTTGTCGCCCGCAGCGAGCCGGCGGCGCCCGTCGTCGTCGCCGGCGCCGCCACGGCCGCCGCCGCCCTCGCCGTCGACGCCCTCACCCCGGACTTGTATTCGGGGGTGTCGGACGCGCTGCCGGTGGGCGCCGGCTGGCTGCCGCCCGAGTGGTATGGCGCGACCACCATCGTCGACGCCGTGCGCCACGCCATGAAGATCCCGGCCAGCCGCCTGCGCGGCTACGGCCATCCACTGGGCTTTCCCACCCTGCGCCAGCACCTGGCGGCGCAGCTGTCGGAGAGCCTGTTGGCCGTCGAAGCGGACCAGGTGCTGCTCACCCATGGCGCCACCCACGCCTTCGACCTGATCCTGCGCACCCTCACCAAGCCGGGCGACTGCGTGCTGGTGGAAGACCCCGGCTACAGCAACCTGACCTCGCTGATCCGCCACCACGGCTGTATCCCGGTGGCGGTGGCGCGCGGCGAGGCGGGGCTCGATTTCGACATGCTGGCGGCGCAGGCCGCGCGCACCCAGCCCAAGCTCATGTTCGTCAACACGGTGCTGCAAAACCCGCTCGGCACCTCGCTCTCGCAGGCCCAGGCGCACCGGCTGCTGGGAATGGCCGAGCAGTTCGACTTCTGGCTGGTGGAGGACGACATCTACCGCGAACTGGCCGCCCGCGGCGACGCGTCGCTGGCGGCGATGGACGGCTTGCGCCGGGTGATCCGGGTGGGCAGCTTTTCCAAGACGCTCTCGCCGGTGCTGCGGGTCGGTTCGATCTGCGCCTCGAACTCGCTGCTGCCCGAGCTGCTGCGGGTAAAAATGCTGGCCGGGCTGACCACCTCGGAAATCAACGAGCGCGCCGTCTACCACGCCGTGTCGGCGCGGCCCTACGCAAAAATGCTGGGCAGGCTCGTCGAGCAGCTCAAGACCAACCGCGAGCGCACCATCGACCTGCTGGCCGGGGTCGGCATGACGCCCATCGCCCAGCCGCGCGGCGGCATGTTCGTCAGCGCCGGCTGGCCCGGCGCGCCCACCCCGGCGCGCCATGGTCGGGCGATCGCCGAACTGGCCCTGAAAGCGGGCATCCTGCTCTCGCCCGACGAGTTCTTCCTGCTGGGGGCGCCGTCGTCCGTGTGGTTCCGCTTCAATGTCGCGTATGCGGCCGAAGCGCCCGCCCTGAGCGCGTTTTTTGCCTCGGTGCGGCCATGAGCGCGCTGGCCGACAAACCGGCCGTCAAGCGGCGCGTGCTCGACCGCGACCGCCTTGAGGCCGACCTCGTCGCCATCGCCGTGCGCGTGTTCGCCGAGAGCGGCTACGAGGGCGCCTCGATCGCCAGCGTCGCCGCCCAGGCCGGCCTGTCCAAGCAAAACCTCATGTATTATTTTCCCACCAAGCAGGCGTTGTACCAGCGGGTGCTCGACGATGTGCTCGACGAGTGGCTCGCGCGCATGGACCAGCTGGCCGATCCGCAGGGCGCGCCGGCCGACATGCTGCGCGCGTACATCCACGCCAAGCTGCGCTTCTCGCGCGAACAGCCGTGGGCCTCGCGCGTGTATGCGCTCGAAGTGATCAGCGGCGCGCCCCTGTACGGCCAGCAGATCCGCCGCCGCGTGGTGCCGCTGGTGAGAAAGGACATTGCCGTGTTCGAGCGCTGGATCGCCGAGGGCCGCATCGCAGCCGTCAACGCCACCCACCTGCTGTTTGCCATCTGGGCGATGACGCAATCGTACGCCGACTTCGCCGCCCAGATGGCGCTGGTGCTCGAGCGCAAACTGAGCGCCCGCGACTTCGCCGATGCCGAGAAGATGATTGTCGATATGGTAATCTGCGCGGTCGCCCTGCCACCACCGACCACGAAGGAAACCCATGTCCGCACTTGATGTCGTCCTGCGCAGCGAGCGCCTGATCCTGCGCCCCTTGCGCGCCGCCGACGCCGGCGCCCTCTTCGCCGCCTATTCCGACCCCGCCGTGGTGCGCTACTGGAGCGGCGCGCCATGGACGGAGATGGCGCGCGCCGACGCGTACGTGGCCGACGGCGCGCGCGAGATCGCCGAGGGCGTGGCCATGCGGCTGGGCCTGGAGGTGGCCGCCAGCGGCGCCTTCGTCGGCCAGGTCAGCCTGCACCGCTTCGACGCGCAGAACCGCCGCTGCGAACTCGGTTACGCCCTCGCCGGCCAGTACTGGGGCCAGGGCTACATGGGCGAAGCGCTGCAGACGCTGCTCGACTTCGGTTTCGACACGCTCGACCTGAACCGCGTCGAGGCCGACATCGATCCCCGCAACGGGGCTTCGCTGCGCGCCGTCGAGCGCATGGGTTTTATCCGCGAAGGCCTGCTGCGCGAGCGCTGGCTGGTGGCCGGCGAAGTGTGCGATACCGCCCTGTACGGCCTGCTGCGCAGCGCGTGGCTGGCACGGCGGGCGACGACGCCAGCGCCCCGTTAATCGGCCGCTGGCGCCGCCAGGGCCCCCGTTCTTGCAGTTCATCGGAGGGCGATGGCGATCGACCGGCGGCGGCGCTACAGTGCATCCATCGCCACCTTCTATCCGGAGCCTGTATGAAAAACCTGACCTTCTCCTCGATCAACGACCTGCTCGACGATATTGTGCGTGCCACCATGCAGGCGGCCCGCTCGCTGGGCCGCGCCATCGGCGCCATGGCCTGGCCCCAGCTGCTGGCCACCTGCGTGGTGCTGGCCCTGTTGATCACCATCGTGCCGCTGGCGCTGACCCTGTTCATCGCCTTCATGCTGGTCAAGCTGGTGGTGGCGGCGATCGTGCTGCAAAACCGCCGCGACAAGTCCTGAACGCGCTGGCACGCCATGAAAACCTCGACTGAACCGCTCGACCTGCTGCGCGACGCGCTCGCCACGGCGCGCCAGAACTGGTGGCTGTTCGTCGACTGGCTGGCCGTCGTCGAGTGGAAGCAGCTGGCCATCCTGTGGCTGCTGGTGCTGATCGGCTTCGGCCTGCTCAATGCGCCCGAGGCGGGCGTGTGGTTCATGCTCATTTCCTTCGGCGTGAAGGTGATGGGAAGCGGCAAGCGCAAGGCTGAACTGGAGGCGGCAGCGGCCGACCGCAAGGCCGACGTCGCCAACCTGGAGCGGCGCCTGACGCAGGCGCAGATGGCCACCCTGCAGGCGCAGGTCGAGCCGCATTTCCTGTTCAACACGCTGGCCCTGATCGGCCAGCTGATCGAAACCGATCCGCCCGAAGCGGCGCGCGTGCACGCCCACCTGATCGACTACCTGCGCTCGTCGCTGCCGCAGATGCGCGCGGCCGGCAGCGCCACGCTGGGCAAGCAGGTCGAGCTCTCGCGCGCCTACCTGGCCATCATGCAGGCGCGCATGAAGGAACGCCTGACGGTGCAATTCCGCGTGCCCGATTTCCTCGGCAGCGCGCCCTTCCCTCCCATGATGCTGCAAACCCTGATTGAAAACGCCATCAAGCACGGGCTCGAGCCGAACATCGCCGGTGGCCATATCACCGTCAGCGCGCGCGTCGAGGAAGCCACCCTGGTGGTCGACGTGAGCGACAACGGCGCCGGCTTTCACCCTACATCGGACGAGGGCCTGGGCCTGGCCAATATCCACGAGCGCCTGCGCCTGCTGTTCGGGCGCGACGCCGAACTGGTGATCGAGTCGCCCGCCGGCGGCGGCACGCGGGCCTCGATCCGCCTGCCCTACCAGATGATGGAGACGTCATGACGAGCGCCCTGATTGCCGACGACGAAGCGCCCATGCGCGAGCAGCTGCGCGCGCGCCTGGCGCAAGCCTGGCCGGCACTGCGCATCGTCGGCGAGGCCAGCCACGGCCTCGAAGCGGTCGAGCAGGCGCGCCTGCTGGCGCCCGACATCGTCTTTCTCGACATCCGCATGCCCGGCATGTCCGGCATCGAGGCGGCGCGCCAGCTCTACCAGCACTGCCATATCGTGTTCGTCACCGCCTACGACCAGTACGCGCTCGACGCCTTCGAACAGGGCGCCATCGATTACCTGTTAAAACCGGTCACGCCAGCGCGCCTGGCCACAACCTGCGAGCGGCTGCGCCAGCGCCTGCGCCAGGCGCCCGAGGACATCGGCGCCCAGCTGACGCGCTTGACGGCGGCGCTGCAACGGGGCGGCCCCGCCGCGCCGCCGCGGCTGCGCTGGATCCAGGCCCAGGTGGGGGCCAGCCTGCGCATGATCAACACGCGCGAAGTGCTGTTTTTCCGCTCCGACGAGAAGTACACGCGGGTGCAGACGGCGCACGCCGAACTGCTCATCCGCAAGACCCTCAAGGAACTGGCCGACGAACTCGATCCCGACGAATTCTGGCGCATCCACCGCTCCACCCTGGTGCGGGTCGACGCCATCGAGTCGGTCACGCGCGACCTGCGCGGGCGCCTGATGCTCAAGCTGCGCGACTGCCGCGAGGAACTCGAGGTCAGCCGCAATCACAGCCACCTGTTCCAGCAGATGTGAAACGCACGGATATAATTGGCCTATCATGAACGCTTCTCCCCCGACCAGGAGCGTGTCATGCCAAGCACCACTCATTCGACCCTGATTCCCTGCATCAGCTACCGCGACGCCCCGCGCGCCATCGACTGGCTCGTTGCCGTGTTCGGTTTTACCCCGCGCATGGTGGTCGACGGTGCGGACGGCAGCGTGCTGCATGCGCAGCTGACCCTCGGCGGCGGCATGATCATGCTCGGTTCGCTGACCAAGGAAGGCGCGTATGCCCGGCTGATGGCGCAGCCGGGCGACATCGGCGGGCGCCAGACCCAGACCACCTGCCTGATCGTCGACGATGTCGATGCCGTCTACGGCCGCGCGCTCGACGCCGGCGCCGCGCTGGTGATCGATATCGACGACATGGATTACGGCGGGCGGGCGTTTACCTGCCGCGACCTGGAAGGCCACGTGTGGAGCGTGGGCAGTTACGATCCGTGGCAGGGACAGGACAATTAGCTTGCCAGCGCCCCGACCAGCGCGCCATCGGCCACCTGGGCGGGCGCAATCCGGATCACCTCGCTGTACAGGGGCGGCAGCTGGCCGCACAGCGCCTGCAAGGCCGGCGGCGTCATGCGCGGCACCACGTACTGCAGCTGGCGCGGATTGTCCGCCGGCAGCGGCCCTTCCATGGTCGAGCCGTAGGCGCCCAGGTTCATGAAGCCGGTGGCGCTGTCATCGGGCCCCAGCGCCAGCACGAAGGTGCCGTGCTTGGGGTGGCCCAGGTAGCGCCGCACCGCCTCGGCGGTGACGGCGTCGGCGCCCAGCAGCAGCTGGTAGCGTAGCTGCGCGTACTGGCGCGTGCACTCCATGAACGCCGTCAGGATCGCCGAGCGGTGGCGCCGTCCCGGCGTGACCAGCAGCAGGTTGCCGAAGGCGTCGAGCAGCGCGGCGCAGTCGCCGTCACCGCCCTGGGCACGGTCCTGCGCCATCGCCGCCAGCAGGTAGGGCGCCAGGCTGGCGTCGGGTGCCTGCGGCGCGCCGCGCCAGGCCAGCGCGTTCGGGTACAGCGACTTGAGCTTGCGCACCAGCGGGTGATCGGCCGGCAGGCTGGCCGGGTCGCGCAGCTGGGCGCGCTCGACGTCGTGGTGCAGCAGTTGCTGCACCTTGTCGCTGGTCGCCTCGAGCGCCAGCGAACACAGGGCCTGGGTCGCTTCGTTGATGGTCTTGCCGATGAAGAAAGGGCGCGGCGGCGCCCCCCGCGCGGCGCGGGCGTAGCCGGAGGCGCCATTCGATGCGCCGCGCACGGCCGGATAGCACAACAGCGCCGCCGCCTGCGCGCGCAGCGGCGCCGGCAGCGCGCCAAAACGCGCGCTGGCGTCGTGGTCAATGCCGGCCCTGGCATCCTCGGCCGCCACCACCACGTTGAAACCGGCGGCCAGGATCGCCCCCGCGCACATGGCGCACGGGTCGAGCGAGGTGACGATGGTCAGTTCCTGCGGCGCCGGCAGATCCGCGCCGCGCGCGCGTTCGGCAAAGTACCAGTCGATCAACTGGCGCTCGCCGTGGGCGGTGGGGTCGAAGATCAGGCCGTCGCGCACCACCATATTGTGCAGGGCCTTGAGCACATTGCCGTGCTGGTCGAGCAGCACGCCGCCCACGCCGAACGTGCCTTAGGTCTTGGCGGCCACCGCTTCGCCCGCCGCCAGCGCCACCGCGGCCTGCACATCGATGATCTTCAAGGGCGCGTCAAGGTCGTCACTTCTGCAGGTCCCAGCTGCCAAACGCGTTGGGGAGCTGGCCGGCGGCGGTGGTGTCGAGGCGATCGCCCTTGAGGTTGGTGAGGATCACGGGCAGCTCGTTGCCGCCCAGTTCGAGCGTCACCTGGCGACAGGCGCCGCACGGGGCGATCGGGCCGTCGGTGGCGCCGATCACCGCCAGCGCGGCAAAATCGCCCGGCTTGTAGCCGTGCGCGATGGCGCTGAAAAACGCCGTCCGCTCGGCGCAGTTGCACAGGCCGTAGGAGGCGTTTTCGACGTTACAGCCGAGGAACACGCGGCCGTCCTTGCATTCCAGGGCGGCGCCCACCTTGAAATTCGAATACGGCGTGTAGGCCAGCTCGCGCGCGGCGCGCGCCTGTTCGATCAATGCTGCGTATCGCATGGCGTTCCTTACTGTGGACGAATGGTGTTGTAGGTGATGGGATTGGCCGCCGCCCGCTGTTCCCCGAGGACGTAGGCGGCCTGCACTTCGCGTACCGCCTGCTCCGCTGCCGCAGTGGTGCGCGCATGGACCATCGCCAGCGGCTCGCCGACGGCGAACTGCTGGCCCAGTTCGGCCAGGCCCGACAGGCCCACCGCGAAATCGATCGGGTCTTCCGGACGACGGCGGCCGCCGCCCAGGCTGACCACGGCCAGGCCCAGCGCACGGCAGTCGGTGCTGCTGGCGTAGCCGGCGCGCAGGGCCGGCACGGGCACGATGACGGGCGCCGTTTCCAGGTAGGCGTCGGGCTTGTCCATCAGGTCGGCCGGGCCGCCCAGCGCCGCCACCATGCGCGCAAAGCGGCTGGCCGCTTCGCCCGAGTCGAGCGCCGCCTGCAGCCTGACGCGTGCGTCTGCCTCGTTGGCGGCCAGTTTGCCCAGCACCAGCATCTCGGCGCACAGCGCCATCGTCACTTCGTGCAGGCGCGCCGGGCGCGACACGCCCGTCAGGTAATCCATCGCCTGGCGCACTTCCAGCGCATTGCCGGCCACCGGGCACAGCGACTCGTTCATGTCCGTCAAAATCGCCGAGGTGCGGGTGCCGGCGCCATTGCCGACATGGACGATGCTCTCGGCCAGCTCGACCGATTTGTCGAAACTGGGCATGAAGGCGCCGGTGCCGACCTTGACGTCCATCACCAGCGCGTCCAGGCCCGCCGACAGTTTTTTCGACAGGATCGAGCCGGTGATCATGGCCACCGATTCGACCGTCGCCGTGGTGTCGCGGATGCTGTAGAAACGCTTGTCGGCGGGCGCCAGTTCGGCGGTCTGGCCGATGATGGCCACGCCCACGTCCTTGACCACCTGGCGGAACAGGGCCGGCGACGGCACCGTGCTGTAGCCGGGGATCGAATCGAATTTGTCGAGCGTGCCGCCGGTATGGCCCAGGCCACGGCCGGAAATCATCGGCACGAAACCGCCGCAGGCGGCGATCATCGGCCCCAGCATGAGCGAGACGACGTCGCCGACGCCGCCCGTCGAGTGCTTGTCGACGACGGGACCGGGCAGGTCCATCGAGCGCCATTCCATGACCTGGCCGGAGTCGCGCATGGCCAGCGTGAAGGCGACGCGCTCGTCCATGTTCATGTCGTTGAAATAGACGGCCATGGCGAGGGCGGCGATCTGCCCTTCGGTGGTGGCGCCGCTGGTGATGCCGCCGACGAAAAAGCGGATTTCTTCGCCGGACAGGGCCAGGCCATTGCGTTTTTTACGGACGATTTCCTGATTGAGAAACATAGACACTTTCAATGACAAAACCGGGGAACACCCGGTTTTGCTGGATAGATGGAGAGAGGGGCTTGCTCAGACGCCGTAAGGAATCCACACGTTTTTTACCTGGCTGGCGTGGGCCAGCACCGCGCGGCCACCGGCCTGCTTGATGTCGTACCAGTCGCGCCCGCGCGCGCCGCCCACCCAGGTGCGCTTGAGGGTGCCGGCCGAGAGGCGCTCGACTTCGGCGCAACCTGCGGCCGAGCCGTCGTGGCGCCATACGGCATCGATGTCGCCGTGGGTGGCCAGGGTGCGCGCCAGTTCGTCGGCACTGCCGCTGACGATATTGAGTACGCCACCGGGCAAATCGGAGGTGTCGAGCACCTGGTACAGGTCGAGCGCGGCCAGCGGATGGGCTTCCGAGGGCACCGCGATGACGCGGTTGCCCATCGCCAGCGCGGGCGCCACCAGCGAAATGAAGCCCAGCAGCGGCGCTTCGTTCGGGCAGATGATGCCGATCACGCCGACCGGCTCGTTCAGCGCCACGGTGATGCCGTGCATGGGCGGCTGGTGCGCCAGGCCGTCGTACTTGTCGGCCCAGGCGGCGTAATAGAACAATCGCTCGATCGACGCCTGCACTTCCTTGTGCGGATCGCTCGCGCCCGTCATGGCGGCCAGGCGGGCGGCGAATTCGTCGGCGCGCACGGCCAGGTTTTCGGCGATGTAGTACAGCACCTGGGCGCGGTTGTGGGCGGTCGCGCGGGTCCAGCCGGCGGCCTTGTGGGCTGCCTCGACGGCGTTGCGGATGTCCTTGCGGCTGCCTTCGCCGATGTCGGCCAGGAAGGCGCCGTCGGCGCCGTGCACGGCGCGGCTGTAGGCGCTGTCAGGACGCGCCTGCTTGCCGCCGATGTACATCTTGGCGGTGCGGTCGATGGCGAACACGCCACCGGCCGTGCTCGCGGCGCGGGCCTTGCCCTTCGCTTCGAGCAGCGGCGCGGCCGGGCGGGCGTCTTCCGACAGGGCCGTCATGTACTCGAGCATGCCCTCCTTGCCCCCTTCGCGGCCGAAACCGGACTCGCGGTAACCGCCGAAACCGCAGGCGGCGTCGAACTGGTTGGCAGTGTTGATCCACACCACGCCGGCCTTGATTTGCGGGGCGACGTCGAGCGCCAGGCTGATCGACTCCGACCAGACGCAGGCGGCCAGCCCGTACACGGTGTTATTGGCCAGCTGCACCGCCTCGGCGGGCGTGCGAAAACTCATCGCCACCAGCACGGGACCGAAGATTTCCGCCTGCGCCACGGCGGCCGAGGTGGAGGCGCCCGTGATCAGGGTCGGCAGGTACCACGAGCCGTCGGCCGGCACCTCGCAGGCCGGTTGATAGATGGTGCAGCCTTCGGCGCGCGCCGACTCCACCAGAGCATCGATGCGCTGGCGCTGCACCGGGTCGACCAGGGCGCCCACGTCCATCGATTTATCGAGCGGCGAGCCGACCCGCAGATTGTCCATGCGGGCGCGTACCTTGGCCAGGAAGCGCTGTTCAACCGATTCCTGCACCAGCAGGCGCGAACCGGCGCAGCAGACCTGGCCCTGGTTGAACCAGATCGAGTCGACCAGGCCTTCGACGGCGGCGTCGAGGTCGGCGTCTTCAAAGACGATGAAGGGCGACTTGCCGCCCAGTTCCAGCGACAGTTTTTTGCCGGTGCCGGCGGTGGCCTTGCGGATGATGCGGCCCACTTCGGTCGAGCCCGTGAACGCCAGCTTGTCGATGCCCGCATGGTGGACGATCGCTTCGCCCACGCTGCCGTCGCCGGTGACGATGTTGACGACGCCGGCCGGCACACCGGCCTGCACGCAGATCTCGGCGAACAGCAGCGCCGTGAGCGAGGTGAATTCGGCCGGCTTGAACACCACCGTGTTACCGGCGGCCAGCGCCGGGGCGATTTTCCAGGCCAGCATCAGGAGCGGGAAATTCCACGGCACGATCTGGCCCACCACGCCGACGGCGCGGTAGTCGGCGAATTCTTCGGCCTGGATCTGGGCCCAGCCGGCGTGGTGGTAGAAATGGCGGGCCGCCAGCGGCAGGTCGGCGTCGCGCGTTTCGCGGATGGTCTTGCCGTTGTCGAGCGTTTCGATGACGGCGAACAGGCGGGCGTGCTTTTGCAGCAGGCGCGCCAGCGCGTACAGCACGCGCGCACGGCCATGGCCGCCCAGCGCCACCCATCCCGGCTGGGCGCGCCGCGCGGCCGCCACGGCGCGGTCGACGTCGTCGGCGCTGGCCTGGCTGATCTGCGCCAGTTCGACGCCGGTGGCCGGATCGATCGAAGCGAAGGTGGCGGCGGGCTCGGTCCAGGCATTGTCGATGAACAGGCCGAAGCTGCGCGCGTGCTGGTCGAGCCAGGCGTGGGCTTCTTTGGTGCTTTCGGGAGCGGGGCCGTAGTCCATGGTGGTGAGAATCTCGTTGATAGTTGGCATGACGAATCCGTTCTTAGGGTTGCGCGTGGCGGTGGTTCGCCGAGTAACTGCCGGTGACGTAGTGTTCGAGCTGGCGCTCGATGTCGGTCAGGAGGCTCGATGCGCCAATGCGGAACAGGTGCGGCTCGAGCCAGTCCCGTCCCAGTTCTTCCTTCATCAGGGTCAGGTACTGCAGGGCCGATTTGGCCGACGAGACGCCGCCGGCCGGCTTGAAGCCCACCTGGAAGCCAGTCTGTTCGTGGTACTCGCGGATCGCCCGCACCATCGTCAGCGCAACCGGGATGGTGGCGTTGACGCCTTCCTTGCCGGTCGAGGTCTTGATGAAGTCGGAACCGGCCATCATGCACACCCACGACGCCTTGGCGACGTTTTCCAGCGTCGTCAGGTCGCCGGTGGCGAGAATCGCCTTGACGTGGGCATCACCGCAAGCGGCGCGGTAGGCCTGCATTTCATCGTACAGCGACTGCCAGTTGCCATTCAAGACGTGCTGGCGGGTGATGACGATGTCGATCTCGGTGGCGCCGGCGGCGACCGACAGTTCGATCTCGCGCAGCTTCGTTTCCATGCTCGACAGGCCGGCCGGAAACGCGGTCGAGACGGCGGCGATGGGCAGGCGGCCCTGCAAGATGTGCGCGGCCGGCGCGATCATCTCGTGGTACACGCAGACGGCGCCGGTGGTGACGTTGGCGATGCCGAGCGCCTCGACCAGGTCCGCGCGCAGCGGGCGCATGGCCTTGCGGCACAGGCGCTCGACGCGGCCCGGGGTGTCGTCGCCGCCCAGGGTGGTCAGGTCGATGCACTTGATGGCCTGGACCAGCCAGGCGGCCTGGTATTCTTTTTTGACGGTGCGGCGGTTGGCCAGGCTGGCGGCGCGGCGGTCGGCGGCGTTGCGGTTGACCTTGATCTGGTTGACCCAGCCCAGATCGAGGCCGCTGGCCTCGTTGCGTTTGAAGTCGAGAGGTGCGGTCATAACAGTGCGGTTCCGTTCGAAAGTGCTGGCACGCCGAGGTGCTTGGCCAAAGTGGCGCCGATGTCCGAGAAGCTGGCCGACACGGGCAGTGCGCGCGGGGCCAGGCCGGGGCCGAAGAAAATCATGGGGATGTGCTCGCGCGTGTGGTCCGAACCGGGCCAGCTGGGATCGCAGCCATGGTCGGCGGTGATCACCGCCAGGTCGCCCGGGCGCAGCTTGGCCATGAATTCGGGCAGACGCGCATCGAGTTCGTGCAGCGCGTTCGAGTAGCCGGCGACGTCGCGGCGGTGGCCGAAGTGCTGGTCGAAGTCGACGAAATTGACGAACGTGAGCGACTTCTCGCCCGCCTCGTCGGCCACCTGCAGCAAGGCGTCGAACAGGGCCATGTTGTCGGGCCCCTTGACCACCCGCGAGATGCCCTGCGCGGCGAAGATGTCGCTGATCTTGCCGAGGCCGATCACTTCGCCGCCGGCGTCCTTGACATGGTCGAGCAGGGTTTTGCTGGGCGGCGGCACGGCGTAGTCGTGGCGGTTGCTGGTGCGCTTGTAGTTGCCGTTTTCGCCCGTGAACGGACGCGCGATGATGCGGCCGATGTTGTACGGCTTGACCAGCTCGTAGGCCTGCTCGCAGATGGCGTACAGGCGCTCGAGGCCAAAATGGGTTTCGTGGGCGGCGATCTGCATCACCGAGTCGCCCGAGGTGTAGATGATCGGCTTGCCGCTGGCGACATGCTCGTCGCCGTGCAGGTTGATGATCTCGGTGCCGGAAGCGTGGCAGTCGCCCAGGAAGCCCGGCACGCCGGACAGTTCCTGCAGCTTCGCCGTCAGCTCGTGCGGGAAGGACGGCACCTTGCGGGGGAAATAGCCCCAGTCGAAATTGACCGGCACGCCGGCGATTTCCCAGTGACCGCTCTGGGTGTCCTTGCCCGTCGAGCGTTCGGCGGCGGCGCCATAGACCCCCGTGAAACCGTCGCGCATGGCAAAGCCCGCGGCCCATTGCCCGCAGGCGCTGTGGGCGGCGGCGGCCAGGCCGAGCCGTTCCAGGTTCGGCAGCTGCATCGGCGTGCCCGAGTCGGCCGCCCACTGGGCGATGTGGCCGAAGGTGTTGGCGCCGACGTCGCCGAACTGGGCGGCGTCGGGCGCGGCACCCAGGCCGAAGGAGTCAAGCAGGAGAATGAATGCGCGGGACATGGCAGGGCCTCGAAATGTTAAGCGTCGGCGCGTGGCGTCTTGGCCACGCCTTCCAGGAACGCCAGGATCAGCACCACCAGGTCCTTGGCGCCGATGGCGGCGTACTTCAGGGTCTGCTCGTGCGACAGGGGGAACGGCGACATGCCCTCGGCCAGGTTGGTGATGACGGACACGCCCGTCACTTTCAGGCCGCAATGGCGGGCCGACACCACTTCCGGCACCACCGACATGCCGACGACGTCGGCGCCCAGCCTGGCCATCATGCGAATTTCCGCGGCCGTCTCGAAATTCGGCCCCGCGTACGCAATGAACACGCCCTCGTGCAAGGTGATGCCCTTGTCGGCGGCGCTTTGCTTGACGAGCGCGCGGATGTCGGCATCGTAGGCGTTGGCCATGCTGAAAAAGCGCGGGCCGAAGCGGTCGTCGTTGGGGCCGACCATCGGCGTGCCCGGCAACCAGTTGATGTGGTCGGTCAGCGCCACCAGGCTGCCCGCGTCCACTTCGGGGCGCAGCGAACCGGCCGCGTTGGTGACGAACAGCATTTCGCAGCCCAGCAATTTCAGGGTGCGCACGGCCGACGTCATCACGCCCATGCCATAGCCTTCGTAGAAGTGGCCGCGGCCCTTCATGCACACCACGTCGACGCCGGCCAGGGTGCCCAGCACCAGTTCGCCAGCATGGCCATGCACGGTGCTGATGGGAAAGCCTGGCAGTTCATCGAAGCCGATGGCGATGGCGTTTTCCATCTGCTCGGCCAGCACACCCAGCCCCGAGCCAAGAATCAGCGCCACGCGGGGCGTGAAACCGGGTTTGCGCGCACGGATCAGGTCGGCGGCTTCGAACGGGGTGTTATTGGACATGCGATTTCCTTGAAGGTGGTGGTCGGTGCGCGGGGCGCGTGGGCACTGCACTGGGGGTCAGGACGTGGTCCCGCCCGGTATTATAACTATGCGGGAAGATCAATATGTATGGCAAATACTGTTTTTCTTGCCGATTTATATGGCAAGCATATAAATTATGGCCTATGCTGGGGTTCATCTGCGCGCCCACGTCGTGACACTTGCAGAGTGGCAAAATGACCGATTGACCCGGATTAAACATTTGTTTATTATTTCAAACAAATGTTGAAAGTGTCCTTCATGACCGACCTCCCGAAAAAACAGCAGCTCTACGATCTGATCAGGGCCAATCCTTTCATTTCCCAGCAAGACCTGGCGGCACAGCTGCACCTGTCGCGCTCGGCGGTGGCGGGTTATATCGCCAGCCTGATCCGCGAGCGCCGCCTGCTGGGGCGCGCCTACGTGCTGCCCGGGCGCCATCCGATCGCCTGCATCGGCGCCGCCAACCTGGACCGCAAGCTGCGCTCGCTGGGCAAGCTGGTCATGGGCACCTCCAATCCGGCCCACCAGGATGAATCGTTCGGCGGCGTGGCGCGCAATATCGCCGAGAACCTGGCCCGGATGAAAGCCCCGGTGGCGCTGGCCACCGCCGTCGGCGACGATGCCTCGGGACGCGCCCTGCTGGCCCACGCCGAGGCGCTCGGCATCGACACCAGCGCCACCCTGCGCCTGGCCGACAGCTGCAGCGGCACCTACACGGCGCTGCTCGACGAACACGGCGACATGGTCGTGGCGCTGGCCGACATGGACTTGTATGACGCCATCACGCCGGCCGTGCTGGCCGGGCAAGCCGCCCAGCGCACCGTGCCCGCGCTGACGGTGGCCGACCTGAACCTGCCGCTCGAGAGCGTCGCCGCCCTGCTGGGCGAGGCCGCGCGCAGCACCGTGCCGCTGGTGATCGTCGCCGTCTCGCAGCCAAAAATGGCCAGGCTGCCGCGCGATCTGCGCGGCCTGCGCCTGTTGATCCTCAATCAGGGCGAACTGGAAACGCGCATCGGCGCGCCGATCCGCAGCGACGCCGACTTCGCCGCCGCCTGCGCCACCGTGCGTGCGCAAGGGGCGCAGGACGTCATCGTCACCCGCGGCGCCGGCGGCGTGTTCTACACCTGCGCCGGGGCGCCCGGCGTGGGGCAGCTGGCCGCCCTCGACGCCAGCGTCGTCGACGTCACCGGCGCCGGCGACGCCTTTGCCGCCGCCGTCTGCTGGTCGCTGTATCACGGCAGCGACGACCTCGAACTGGCGTGCCGGCGCGGCTTGAAGCTGTCGGCCATGACGCTCGCCTGCGCCGAGACGGTCTGCCCGGCGCTGGGCGCCGACAGTCTCGACGACATTGCCCCTGCTGGTGCCGGCGCCGCCGCCGCGCCGTCCGCCTTCAACGCCCTTTATCACGAATAAGTCAGGACTCCCCATGCAACAGTACCTCTTGTTTTCCCCCGAAGTGGCCGCTGCCCGCGCCGCCGGCACCCCCATCGTCGCCCTCGAGTCGACCATCATCTCGCACGGCATGCCCTACCCGCAGAACGTCGAGACGGCGCGCGAAGTCGAGCAGATCATCCGCCAGGGCGGCGCGGTGCCCGCCACCATCGCCATCATCGGCGGCAAGATCTGCATCGGCCTGTCCGACGAGCAGCTCGAGCTGCTCGGCAGCGCCCCCCACGCCCTCAAGGTGAGCCGGCGCGACCTGCCCTTCGTCGTCGCCACCGGCGCGCTGGGCGCCACCACCGTGGCCGCCACCATGATCTGCGCGGCGCTGGCCGGCATCGGCGTGTTCGTCACCGGCGGCATCGGCGGCGTGCACCGGGGCGCGGCCACCAGCTTCGATATCTCGGCCGACCTGCAGGAACTGGCCCGCACCGACGTCGCCGTGGTGTGCGCCGGCGTCAAGTCGATCCTCGACATCGGCCTCACGCTCGAATACCTGGAAACCCACGGCGTGCCCGTGATCAGCGTGGGCCAGGCCGGCTTTCCCGCCTTCTTTACCCGCGAGAGCGGTTTCCAGGCCGACTTCCAGCTCGACAGCGCCGAGCAGCAGGCCGCCTTCATCCACACCAAGCGCGCGCTGGGCCTGCAGGGCGGCGTGGTGATCGCCAACCCGGTGCCGGCGCTGGCAGCGATGCCGTTCGAGGAAATCGACGCCATCACCAGCCGCGCGCTCGATGAGGCCGCCGCCAGCGGCATCAAGGGCAAGGCCGTCACGCCCTTCCTGCTCGCCCGCATCAAGGAATTGACCGAAGGGCGCAGCCTGGCCACCAACATCGCCCTGGTCAAGCACAATGCGGTGGTCGGCGCCCGCCTGGCGGTGGCCCTGCAAGGTCACGCCGGCGCCCTGCCCCGCTGGTCCTGATCGCCCACGCCCACCACGCGAGATGCCATGTCCATCGATCTGAAGCAGTTGAAATACTTCCTGGCCGTCGCCGAAGAAAAAAGCTTCAGCCGCGCCGCCGAGCGCCTGCACATTTCGCAGCCGCCCCTGTCGCAGCAGATCATGAAGCTCGAAAGCGAGTTGGGCGTCAAGCTGTTCGCCCGCACCACGCGCACCTTTGAACTGACCGTGGCGGGCAAGGCGCTGATGGCCGAAGCGGCCGACCTGCTGGGGCGCATGCGCATGACCATCGACACCATCCGCCAGATCGACCGGGGCGAAGTGGGCCGGCTGCGGGTGGGCATCGTCGGCTCGGCCATGTGGGGCCCCATCCCCAGCCTGCTCGAACAGTTCCAGACCAATTTCCCGAAAGTGAGCTGGACCCTGCACGAACTGGGGCCGAACGTGCAGTACGAAGCGCTGCGCGCCAGGCAGATCGACGTGGGCTTCTGGCGCGAGCCGGCGCTGGGCGCCGACGAGCTCAAACACGACAAGCTGCGCCAGGAACTGTGCTTTCGCGAGAACGTCTGCGTCGCCGTCAATGAACACAGCGTGCTCGCCACCCGCGCCAGCATCGACCTGGCCGACATCGCCGGCCAGCCCATGCTGACCCTGGCCCTGGACAAGTCCTCGTTTCCCCGCTACCTGATCCAGTGCTGTGTCGATGCCGGCTTTCAGCCGACGATTTTCCAGGAGGCGTTCGAGCCGCAAACCCTGCTGGCCATGGTGGGGGCCGGACTGGGCGTGGCCCTGATGCCCGAGACCACCAGCCGGATCGGCTGGCCCGGCGTGGTATTCGTGCCCATCAACAATCCACCGTCGGCCAATTTATATATCGCCTACGCCACCGGCGACGACGCGCCCGTGGTGCGGGCGTTCTTGAACATACTCAATCCCGCCGCCGCGCCCGCCTGAATCCCCACCCTGCGTATTTATTCCTCGAACATATAAATCAACAAGATAAATCGTATTTGCCCTACAAATCACCGTGATGCATAGTTTGCAATTCGCTCAAGACACACACGATTACAAGTGGTAACGCCTTGCCGGTCCACATGCTGCGAGAATAGGGGCGGCAATTGCCGGGCCCTGACTTTTGCTATTAAGCTACAGCCCCTCCCAACGCGGCCGTTGCGGCGGGTACAATACCGGTATTCCTGGAGGCTTCATGAAATTCAAGCAAGGTATCACGCAACTGAGTATGTCGATCGGGGCCCTCGCGCTCGCCGCCAGCGCGCACGCTGCCGATCCCAAACTGGGCATCGTCTACGATGCCGGTGGCAAGTTCGACAAGTCGTTCAACCAGTCCGCCTTCGAAGGCGCCAACCGCTTCAAGGCGGAGACCAAGATTGGTTTCATCGAAGTGCAGGCCAGCAGCGACACCCAGGCCGAGCAGGTCTTGCGTGGCCTGGCCCGCAAAAAACTCGACCTGATCGCCGCCATCGGTTTTTCGCAGACCCAGGCAGTGCAAAAAGTCGCCGCTGAATTTCCGAACGTGAAATTCGTGCTGATCGACGCCGTTGCCAAGGGTCCGAACATCAATTCCGTGCTGTTCAAGGAAGAAGAAGGGTCCTACTTGGTGGGCGTGGCCGCCTCGATGGCCTCGAAATCGAAAAAACTGGGCTTTGTCGGCGGCATGGACATTCCCCTGATTCGCACCTTTGCCTGCGGTTACAGCCAGGGCGCCAAGGCGAACAATCCGAAAATCGAAGTGCTGCAAAACATGGTCGGCACCACCAGCGCAGCCTGGAACGACCCGGCCAAGGGTGGCGAACTGGCGCGTGCGCAGTTCGACCGCGGCGTCGACGTGGTGTTCGCCGTGGCCGGCGGCAGCGGCATGGGCACGCTGCAAACGGCCAAGGAAAAAGGCAAGCTGGCCATCGGCGTCGATTCGAACCAGAACTACCTGCATCCGGGCACCATGCTGACCTCGATGGTCAAGCGCGTCGATGGCGCCATCTACGACTCGTTCATGGCCGTCAAGAACGGCACCTGGAAAGCCGGCGTGAGCTACCGCGGCCTGAAAGAAGGCGGCGTCGACTGGGCGCTCGACAAGGACAACCGCGCCGTCGTCACCCCCGAGATCGAGAAGAAAGTCAACGAAGCCAAGGCTGCCATCATCAGTGGCAAGATCAAGGTCATCGATTACCGCACGGGCAGCAGCTGCCCGGTCTGATCCACCGTTCACCGTCCACAGCGCGCCGCACCGGTTTTTCCGGTCCGGCGCGCTTTTGATGGAACTCACACACTATTTTGCTATGCAGCCAGCCGTAGAATTTCGCAACGTCAGTAAGGCCTTTGGCCGGGTGCAGGCGAACGCCGACGTCAGCTTCACCATCGCCAAGGGCTCGATCCACGGGGTGATTGGCGAAAACGGCGCCGGCAAGTCGACCTTGATGAGCATCCTGTACGGCTATTACAACGCCGACAGCGGGCAGTTGCTCATCAATGGCGAAAGTCGCAACATCCGCACCAGCCACGAGGCCATCGCGCTGGGCATCGGCATGGTGCACCAGCACTTCATGCTGGTCGAAACCATGACGGTGCTCGACAACGTCATGCTGGGCGCCGAAGGGGGCTTTCGCCTGGCCGCCCACCGCGCCGAGACGGAAGCGGCGCTGCGCGCCATCTGCGATCGCTACCGCCTCGACGTCGATCCGCTGGCCACCATTGCCGACCTGTCGGTGGGCGCCCAGCAGCGCGTGGAAATTCTCAAGCAGATCTACCGCAGCGCCAACATCCTCATTCTCGACGAGCCCACCGCCGTGCTGACGGCGCAGGAGACGGCGTCCCTGTTTGAAATCCTGCGCCTGTTCAAGGAGCAGGGCAAGACCATCATCCTGATCACCCATAAACTGGGCGAGATCATGGAAATCACCGACCAGGTCACGGTCATGCGCGCCGGTCGCGTGGTGGGCGCGGTGGCCACCGCCACCACCTCGAAAGAACAGCTGGCCAACATGATGGTGGGCCGGCCGATCCAGAGCGAGCTGCCGCGCGCGCCGTTCAAGCCGGGCGCGCCGGTGCTGCAGGTCGAGCAGTTGCAGCTGCGTGACAAGGCCGGCGTGAGCCTGCTGGCCGACATCGGCTTTACCTTGCGGGCCGGCGAAATCGTCGCCATCGCGGGCGTGTCCGGCAACGGCCAGAGCCAGCTGATGGAAATTTTGTCGGGCATGCGCCTGCCCACCTCGGGCAGCGTCAGCTTTCTCGGCGCGCCGCTGCCGTACGTGGGGCGCACGGACGCCGACGGCCTGCCCGCCACCTTCCGCCAGCTCGGCATCGGCCACGTGCCGGAAGACCGCCTGCGCGATGGCGTGATCAAGGATTTTTCGGTCGAGCAGAACACCGTGTTCGGCTACCAGGACCGGGTCACCAATGGCTGGGGCCTGTTCGACTTCAAGGCCATCGCCCGCCGCTGCGCCGCCATGCTCGCCGCGTTCGACGTGCGCCCGGCCGATCCCAGCCTGCGCATTGGCCTGCTCTCGGGCGGCAACCAGCAAAAAGTGGTGATCGCCCGCGAAGTGTCGAGCGCGCCCAAGCTGATGCTGGTGGGCCAGCCCACGCGCGGCGTCGACATCGGCACCATCGAAGCGATCCACACGGAGCTGCTCAAGCTGCGCGACGCCGGCGTGGCCATCCTGCTGGTGTCGGTCGAACTGGAAGAAGTGCGGGCGCTGGCCGACCGCATCATCGTCATGTCGGGCGGACGCATCACCGGCGAACTCACTATCGAACAATTTGACACCACCCGCATCGGTTTGCTGATGGGCGGGATGCACACCTCATGAAAACCACCGAACTTCCCCGCTGGGCGACCGCGTTCGTCCTGCCCGTCTTCAACCTGGTGTCGGCCTTGCTGGTGGCCGCCCTGGTCATTCACCTGCTGGGCGAAAGCCCTGTCGAATCGATGGGCATCCTGATCAACAGCGCCATCATCAATCCGGAAGGCCTGAGCTACACCCTGTTCTACGCCTCGACCTTCATTTTCACGGGGCTGGCCGTGTCGATCGCCATGAAGGCAGGCTTGTTCAACATCGGCAGCGAAGGCCAGATGTATTTTGGCGGCCTGGGGCTGACGCTGGCCATGCTGGCGCTCGACGGCACCCTGCCCGGCTGGTTGCTGATCCCCGCCGGCATGGTGGGCGCCGCCCTGTTCGGCGCCGCTTGGGCCTTCATTCCCGGCTACCTGCAGGCCAGGCGCGGCAGCCACGTGGTGGTGACGACGATCATGTTCAACTTCATCGCCGCCAGCCTGATGAATTTTATTATCGTCAAATACCTGATCCCCGAGGGCCAGCAAAATCCGGCCAGCCGAGTGTTCGCCGAGGCCGCCGCCATGCCCCGCTTGAATACCCTGTTCCCCGTGCTGGGCGACACCCCGCTCAACATCAGCTTCCTGTTCGCCATCGCCGCGCTGGTCGTCTACGGCGTCATGGTGTGGCGCTCGTCGTGGGGCTACCAGTTGCGCGCGACGGGCCTGAACGCGCACGCGGCCCACTACGCGGGCATCCGCATCAGCCGCACCATCATCGTCGCCATGCTGGTGTCGGGCGCGCTGGCAGGGCTGGCCGCGGTCAATTCGATCATGGGCTCGACCCACTACCTGTCGCTCAACTTCCCCGCCGGCGCCGGCTTCGTCGGCATCGCCATTGCCCTGATGGGACGCCAGCACCCGGTCGGTATTTTCCTCTCGGCGGTGCTGTTCGGTGCGCTGATCCAGGGCGGCTTCGACCTGTCGCTGGAAAAACCGAATATCCCGCAGGAGACCTTCATTTTCATCCAGGGCCTGATCATCCTGTTCTGCGGCGCGATGGAGAATTTCTACGCGCCGGCGCTGCTCAAACTGATCAACCTCGGCAAGAAAGGCTAAGCCATGTTCGAAGACCTGCACATCGCCAGTATCGTCGTCTCGACCATCCGCAACGCCCCGGTGCTGATGTTCGCCGCCATGGCCGGCCTGTTCGCCGAACGCAGCGGCGTGATCGACCTGGCCCTCGAGGGCAAGATCCTCGCCAGCGCCTTCGCCTCCGCCGCCGTCGCCTTCACCACCCAGAACGTCTGGTATGGCGTGGCCGCCGGGGTGGCCGTCTCGAGCGCGCTGGCGCTCATCCAGGGTTATGTCAGCATCGGCCAGAAGGGCAACCAGCTCGTCGCCGGCATGGCGATCAACATTGCCATCAGCGGCCTGACCTTCGTGCTGGCGCAGTTCTTCTTCCAGCAGGGCGGGCGCACCCCGGACCTGGGCCAGGCGCGCCTGTTCGACATCGTCCTGCCCGGCACCGCCGCGCTGGAAAACATCCCCTTCATCGGCTGGCTGTACGGCCACGTGATCGGCGGCCACTCGGTGCTGGTGTACCTGGCCTTCCTGCTGGTGCCGCTGGTGCACTGGGTGCTCTACCACAGCCGCTTCGGCCTGCGCCTGCGCGCCTGCGGCGAGAACCCGCACGCAGCCGATGCGGCCGGCGTGAACGTGGCCGCCACGCGCTACGCCGCCATGCTCATCGCCGGCATCCTGTGCTCGTTCTCGGGCGCCTATCTCGCCATCGTGCAAAGCGGCTTCTTCCTGCGCGACATGTCGGCCGGCGCCGGCTACCTGGCCTTGACCGCCCTCGTCTTCGGCAACTGGCGGCCCGTCTACACGGCGCTCGGCTGCATCATGTTCGGCTTTTTCAGCGCCGTGCAGATCCAGATGGAAGGGGTCGACCTGCCTGGCGTGGGACGCATTCCCGGCTCGCTCATCCAGATGATTCCCTACGTGGTGACGGTGATCGTGCTGGCCGGCCTGATGGCCAAGTCGGTGGCGCCGAAGGCGCTGGGCAGACCGTTCGTCAAATCACGCTGACACGTAAAAACGGCGCCTTCGAGGCGCCGTTTTTTTATGCGGGTGCTGGCTACTGCGCCGACTTCGCCAGCGTGGCCGAACGCCCCAGCGTCCAGGTAAAGCCCAGCCCCACCGAAGCGCCGCTGCGCTTTTTCATCAGGGGGCTGTCCGCATTGGCCGCGCCCCGGTAGCTCTCTTCGCGCACAAAGCCGAACAGGCGCACGTCCTGGTTGAACTTGTAGGTGGCCGACACCCCCACGCGGGTGAGGATCAGGCCCGCGTCGGCCTGGTAGGCAGGCCGCCCGACGACGGCATGGCGGGGCGCGACTTCATAGAAATAACGGTTCAGGCGCGCGTCGCCAAACACGGCGGCGGCGGACAGGTCGTAGCCCCAGCGCGGATCGGCGCCGCGCACTTCGTACGACAGCTTCGGCTCGAACGTGGTGCCCTGGCGGCGCACGCCCCCCTCGATTTCCATCACCGCGCGCAGCGGCAATTCGAGCCGCAGGCGGCTGGTGGGGCTGGGATTGGCCAGCAGGATTTTAAGGCGCGGGCCGAATTCGACCAGGGTGTTCAGGTCCGGCATGCCGGCACGCGCCGCCACGTCTTTCGAGTGGGCCGGCAAGGCGCCCGAGAAGCCGACGTCGAATTCGACGCGCTCGCTGCGAAACAGGCGCGCGCCCACGCCGCCCTGGTCGGCCCGCAGCACTTCGCCGCGGTAGATCAGGTAGGGCAGCGGCAGCACGCGCGCGGAACGGTCGCTCGATCCCGGGTAGGCCGGGGTCGACACGCCGAAGGCGGCCACGCCCGCTTCCCACAGGGGCTGGGCCTCCTGGGCGGCGGCGCCGCTGGCGGCGCCCAGCGCGGCAACGGTCAGGAACAGGGCCTTCATTGGGCGGGCCAGATCGCTTGCAGCACGGCGGCCAGGTGATAACCACCCTTGATCAGCTGCGTTCTCGCCAGCGCGGAACTGGGTACCGGGTAGTTGGCCGGCACTTCCAGGGTCCAGTTATAAAACACCTCGCCCTTCTTGCTGGTCTGCTTTTGCGGCGGGCCGATGGTCACGTCGGCATACGCGCTCTTGGCGGCAACGAGCGCCTCGTCGGCCCACTGGTAAGGCCAGGTGACGAGGTCACCCGTGTTGACGCTCACCACCGGCTTGCTGTCGATCGCATACTGGGCAAACTGGTCCGGCGTGCGGGTGCTCGAGCGGCGCATGGCGTAGTCGACGGTGGTGCTGTCCCAGTACGAGTGGAACGGTTTCGTCAGCGCCTTCGGCACCCCTTCGCGCGGCTTGGGGTTCTCGCCGGGGATCTGGCTCGCGCCCATCACGGCCACCTTGTCGTCGTCCATCAGGAAGTTGTTGCCGCCCCGTGAATCGAAGATGGCGACGGCATCGACGTCGCTGTGCTTGTTCGGCACGACGAACTTGCCGTCGGCGCCGACGAAGGCGGCGCCGACGTGCAAGGGCTGGTGGATGTCGCCCGTCATGTGGGTCACCAGCAGCAGCGCCTGGCGCTTGCTGAAGCCGTGCGGATTGACGGCGGCGCCGTCCTTGCCTTGCAGCACGGCGATGGCCTGCTTGAGCGTTTGCACGATGTCTTCGGGCGCGGTGCCCACATCGTTGTCGTGGTAGTGCTCTTTCTGGAACGGCACGTCGGTGTAGTGGTATTCGCTCGCCTTCGGATTGGCGTTGACGTAGCCCACCATTTCCGGCGTCTGCGGACCGCACCAGTTGCCCTTGACGCAGTCGGCCCAGTTGGCGATCGACTCGAGGCTCTCGCCCGGCAGCAGCAAGGCGGCCACCTGTTTCTCGGCATTGCTGCCCTTGATCAGTTTATCGGCGATGGCACCCACCACGCGGTGGCCGTCGTTGCCCCACGCCAGTGCATCGGCCGAGAGAAATGCGCCCGCGAGGGCGACGACACAAGCTAGTTTTTTCATTGTTTTCAGATCCTGTTTCAGTTGAGGCGTTCGATGCGCGGGGTGGCGCTGGCGGCGGAAGGCGCGGCCGCCTTCTCGCGCTTGACCAGCAGGCCAATCAAGGCGTCGAGATCGACGATGCCGGTGTCGCGCTTGTTGCTGGCCTGGGCAAACATGGGGAAGCCATCGGCCCCTTCGGCGAGAAAATTATTCGCCACCACACGATACGTTTTTGCGTCCTCGAGCGGCGCGCCATTGATGGTGATACTGCCGGGGACCACCTTGGCGCCGGCCGCACGCTGCTTGTCCCACGTGTAGCGCAGGCCGCTCGATACCTGCAGCATGGCGGCGTGATCGTCGCCGGACGGGCGCTTGAACTGCTGTTCGAGCAGGCCGCGCACTTGCGCACCCGTCAGGTCCATCACCACCAGCGTGTTCGAGAACGGCAGCACCACCTGGGCCTGGCCAAAGGTGGCCACCAGGTCGGCGCCCACGTCGAAGTCGGCGCGCAGGCCGCCCACGTTCATGAAGCCGATCTGCACGCCGTCGGCGCGGGTCGCTTCCACCACGGCGTCGGCGACCAGATTGCCCAGCGCCGACTCACCGGCGCCGTTCAACTTGCGATTGACGCTGCGGCTGGCGACGCGCGCCACCGGCCGCGCCAGCGCATCCATGCTGCGCGCCTTGATGGTGGCCAGGTAGCCGGCCACGTTCGGGTCGGCCGGGTACTGGCCCGGCAGCACCGGCACGTTGCGCACGGCGACGTCCTGCACGGCGCCGCTGGCGCCATCGACGGTGAGCTTGATGCGGGTGAGCACGTGGCCGCCCATCTGCGCCTGGGTGATGGTGCGACCGTCGACCTTGCACTGGAAGCCCTTGTGGGTGTGGCCGGAGATGATCAGGCGGATAGCCGGGTCGAGTTTGCGCGCAATCCCCACGATCGGTCCCTTGAGCTGGCTGCACTCGGCCTGGTCGAACGCTTCCGGGGTGTCGCCCCCTTCGTGAATGAGCACCACGAAGGCGGTGGCGCCGTCGGCGCGGGCGGCGGCGGCGGCGCGGTTGATGGCCTGCGCTTCATCGCCGAAGGACAGGCCGGCGATGCCGGAGGCGGTGACGACCGAGGCGGTGTCTTGCAGCACGGCGCCGATGAAGGCGATCTTGACGCCCTTGACCTGGCGGATCGCGTAGGCCGGCATGAATGGTGCGCCGGTGGCGCTGTCGGTGACGTTGGCGGCCAAATACGTGAAGCTGGCGCCCTTGAAAGTGGAGTCGAACTTGCAGGCCTTGGCCGGCAGCGAGGAGGCGCAGCCGCCCTTCTGCTTGCGCAGCAGTTCCATCTTGCCCTGGTCGAACTCGTGGTTGCCCACCGAGGACAGGTCCATGCCCAGCATCGACAGCGCCGCCAGGCTGGGCTCATCGGCCCACATCGACGACATGGCGGGACTGGCGCCAACGAGGTCGCCGGCGCCGACGAACAGCAAGTCGCGGTCTTCCTTGCGGTAGGCCTGCAAGGCGGCGGCGAGGTTGTCGATGCCGCCGGCGATGACGGTTTTTTCAAGCGGATCGCGGGCGCTCTTGTAGACGAATTTGCTCGACTCGAGATGGCCGTGGAAATCGTTCAGGGCCACCAGGTTGATGTCGAGGGAGGCGCGCGGCGTGACCGCCAGCGGCGCGCAACCGGCGGCGGCGAGGCAGGCCGCCAGAAGCAGGGAGAGTGAGGTTTTAGTCATAAGCCGAAAGCATAAAGAAGTTTGTCGGGCAGCGCCAGCACAGGCTGCATGGCGCGGCGCTGGCGCCGTCAATACAAAGGCGGGCGCAATAAAAAAGGGCCGGTGTCGCCACCGGCCCCTCGATTCAATCAAGCGATTTTGTTAGAAATCGTACTTGAAGGTGGCTTGCACGGCCCACTGCGATTCGCCCTTGGCCTGGCGAATATCGACGCTTTCGACTTGCGGACGCACGGCGTAGACATATTTGCCGGTGGCTGCATCGGTGCCGACGTAGTCGACGAAGCTGCGTGCCAGACCGCCGCTGCTCTGGAAGCCGACTTCATTGATACGGCCCCATTTTTTGTTGAGCAAGTTGCCGAAGTTCAGGAAGTCGAGGCTGAAGCTTGCCTTGTTGCGGGCAAACAGGCCGGGGATTTCCTGGCTGATGCGCAGGTCGATGCTGTTGGTCCATGGCGCGAAGTCGGTGTTACGGCCGACGATGCCACCAGCGGAGTTGCGCAGCACCTTGTTGGCGTTGACCACATCCCAGAACTTCTGCTCGTTGACATGGCTGGTGGCGGTATCGCCGTAGAACAGCACGTCGCCCGAACCGAAGGCTTTAGGGATGTACATGCGGTCATTGCCGCTCAGGCCATCACCGTTCAAGTCGTTGTTGACGGTCCAGCTGTACGGTTTGCCCGAACGGCCTTCATAGAACACGCCCAGACGGGTGTTGTAGGTACCGAAGAACTTCTTCTGGAAGTTGAACAGCGCGTTGATACGGTCTTTCACCAGGTAGCTCGAGTTGGTGGCGATGTTTTCGTTCGGGTTGAATACCGAGCGACCGTTCCAGTTCGAGGTCGACACCGACGAGGTCAGCGACGATACTTCCGTCGACGTCGTCTTGGTGGCGGCGATCGACCAGCCGTAGCCTTTGCTCAGAGGACGCGAGAACGACACGGTGCCCACGTTCGCTTCGCCCAGGTCGGTGCCCTTGGCCAGCATGACGTTACCGTAGCTCAGGTTGCTCAGTGCCTTGCTGGTGACGCAACCGGACGTGATGGTCACGCTGCCGTTGCTCGGGGTGAAGCAGCTGGCCTGGTAGCCGCCGGCGTTGTAGTACAGGTTACGGCCGTCGGTACCGATCTTGGTCGGTGCGCCCAGGTTCAAGTTTTCGTAGTAGATACCGTCCTTGTTCTTGGTACGCAGGTATTCAGCCGAGAACACGATCCCTTGCCATGGCAGTTCGGTTTCAAACGCGATATTGGCTTTCCAGACAGCTGGCTGATGGAAGTTCGGGTCGAGGAAGTCGACGTTCGCTGCCGGGATCGCGCCGGCCACGCTTGGCTGGGTATCCGGGTTGATGCTGAAGGTACCGTTGCTGGTCGGGCACTTGGTCGCGCCGGTGCCGGAACAGGTGACGACGCGCGAAGCGACGCCCGTGTTCGAGAACGGGTTGGACATCCAGACAGCCGCTGCGGCGCCCTGGAACAGGCCAATACCGCCGCGCACTTGCATCAGGCGCTCGGTTGGCAGTTTCAGGTTGAAGCCGATGCGTGGCTGGATCAGTTTCTGGCCATCGATGGTCTGGGTGTTGTCGTAGCCGAAGCCGCCGGACTGGCGCACATTGGTGGTGGCGTTACCAGCCACCATCGGCAATGCCGCGGCAGCGTTGGTCGCCGGACGACCATCGACAGCGCTGTAATCGACGCGCACGCCGCCGGTGATGGTCAGGCTCTTGTTGACGTTCCAGGTGTCCTGCACGAACAGGCCGGTGTCTTTCAGGGTGAACTTGGCGACGGCGTTATCGAGCGAACCGCCGGTGACGGCCTGCTGCACCGTGTACGACAGCGGACGGCCGAGCGAGAAGTTCTCGAGGACGGCCGCTTCGATTTGCGCGGTGGTGCCCGACGCGCACTTGAAGCCGGTGGCGGCAAAGCTGGTGTAGCTGACATCGTCGCGGCAACCGAAGGTGTAGTTGCCGTTGATGTTTTGCAGGAAGGCGTTGTAGACCTGGGTGCTGGTGAAATCGGAACCGAATTTGACTTCGTGATCGCCCTTCGTCCAGGTACCGCCCGCATAGATGTCACGGGTGTCGGTGCGCAGCACGTTCAGGTGACGGCTCGACTCGGTACCGAAGTTGATGAAGCGGTTCGAGGTCGGCACGCCGGCTGGCGCGTTCGCTGGCAGCGCACCGCTGAACTGCAGCGAGATCGCTGGCGTGCGGGTGGTGTTGGTTGGTACCGAATCGTAGTCGCGGGTCGAGAATTTCAACTCGGTCGAGAAGTTCGGGGTCCAGTCCGACAGCACCTGGCCGACGATGGTCTCGATGCTCTTGCCCTGGTTGTAGAACTGCGAGCTCAGGCCCACGCCGGTGGCCGAAAAGCCCGTGTAGACCGGATCAGCTTGCGAGGTCTTCGAGTAACGCACGCTGGCGCGGTGGTTGTCGTTGATGTTGTAGTCGACCTTGATCATCTGCTCGCGCGAGACGAACTCGGAATTGGCCGGCACGCTGGTGGTGCCGATATCGACGCCATAACGGCTCTGCGCGATCGAACGGGCGCTGTCGATCGACGACTGGGTGATGCCGACGGTGGTGCCGGTGTTGGTGCCGATCTGGCCGAAGTCAGGCGCCGAGCGCGAGCTCTTCGCTTCTTCCAGCAAGGCGAAGATGAACAGTTTGTCCTGGATCAGCGGGCCGCTGACATACGCGCCCTTGGTGTTTTCCTTGAAGGCCGGCGCGGCGACGTAGCTGTCGGAGGTCGCGTTGTAGCGATCGCCCACCAGGCGGTCATCGCGGGTGACGTAATAGACGCCGCCCTTCCAGTCATTGGTGCCGGACTTGGTCACGGCGTTGATGTTGGCGCCCGTGTAGCCCTTTTGGGTGACGTCATAGTTGGCGACGTTGACCTGCACCGACTGGATCGCTTCGATCGAGATCGGCTGGCGCGCGGTCGGCGAACCGTTCGATTCCAGGCCGAAGGTGTCGTTGACGGCCACGCCATCGATGGTGATGGTGTTGTAACGCGAGTTCTGGCCGGCGACGGAGATTTCACCGCGCTCTTTGTCGGTCTGCGACACGCGCGGGTCGGCGCGGGCGTAGTCTTGCAGGTTGCGCTGGATCGAAGCCTGGGTGGCCAGTTCGGTGGCGCCGATGTTGGTGCCCGAACCCATGGTGTTGCGCGAGAACTTGTCCGAACGGCTGGCGGCGCCAGTGACGGTCACGGTTTGGATCTGCGCGCCCAGGGTGGCGTCGACCGCGGCCGTTTCAGCCAGCTGGGTGTAGACGTCGGTGCGCTTTTCCGAAATACCGTTCTTGGTGATGGTGATCGTAAACGGGCCACCGGTACGCAGGCCGCGGGCGTTGTAGCGGCCTTCGGCGTCGGTGGTGACGGTGCTGACGGAACCGGATTCGATGTGTACGATCTGGACCGTGGCGCCGGCTGTCGGCTTGCCGTCGGCGCCAGAAATGCGACCGGCGATGGCCGAAGTCGTGTTTTGCGCGAACGCAGGCGCAGTGGCCAGCGCGATCGACAGCGCAAGCGCCATCTTGGTCAGCTGGATCCGTTTATGAATGATCATTTGATTACCCCAAAAAAGACTAATAGTTGTGCGGGCGGCCGTTGCCGGCGCCCTTCTTTGCTGCTGTTGCTGAAATCCTGCTTGATCTGAAGCGCGCCTCCTGCGTCGGCCCAAATAAGACTTACTTATGACAACTTTCTGCGGCGGACGCCAGCATGGCCCCTGCGTATGTCATCTTCATGACATGGAAATTGCTTAATCAAAAGTGTTGTCTTTTTGTGCTTCTATCAGGCAACTATGCATGAAGGGACTAGGTGACACAAATACGTTTTCCTTTGCCGATTTATACCTATTGGCTATAAATCAAGTCAAAACGCTGTGTCTGTTCCACCGGTCCGCTCTGCAGCCTCTGCCGCTAAGGTGAGGCGATTATAAGTGAGCCGTTCTGCATAGAAATCCTTTAGGCGGGAAAATCACCGAAGGGGCAGCGAGAGGCGCATTTGTGTAGCGCAATGACCACACTGATGGCATTTAGATATCTGAAAAACGCTTCAGCGCTGCGCCGCGTCAAGACGCGGCGCAGCGCTGATGGTCACTAACAACTAGCGCAGGCGGGCTGCGGGACGGCCAGGCGGCGTGGTGCTTGATGACAAAGCGACGATCGCCGCTTCAAACCGGGCGAAGCGCTGGTCGAGCTGCAGCGTCAGGCGGGCGCGCTGGGCGGCCGGCAGGAAGGCGTAGGCGATGCTGGCATACGAGAGGCGCTTGACCTCGGCGTAGTCGGGCCGGTAGCGGCTGGCGAACAGCACATACTCGTGCGACAGATCGTGGCGGGTGACGCCCGCATCGTCGGTGGAAATGACGAAGGGCACGCCGAACTTGCGGTACAGGGTGACGGGATGGTTGTCGTCGCGGATGCCGTTGATGAAGCTGTTGCTGGTCAGATTAATTTCCACCGGCACCTTGGCCGCCTTCATTTTTTGCAGCAAGGCCAGCGCGTTCTTCTCGTGCGCCAGGTCGATGCCGTGGCCGATGCGGTCGGCCAGGGCGATATTGACGGCCTGGTCGATGTGGAATTTCAAGCCTTCCGGCGGCACGTCGCCCAGCGCCAGTTCGCCCGCGTGCAGGGCCACCTTGACGTCCGGATACTGGCGCTTGAGGAAGCGGAACATTTTCATGTGCAGGGCGTAGTCGCGCATCGACACCATCTGGCTTTCCTGGCCGACGATATTGACGCCCACGATCAGCGGGCTTTGCGCCACCGCCTTGAAGCCGGCCACCATCGAGGAGAACACCTGGGACGGTCCCAGCAGGCGCAGCACGTAAGCCTGGTAGCGCATGGTGAATTCGGCGTCGTCGATGCCGGCGGCGGCCGATTCGATCTTCGTCACGTAGTCCTTGACGCTGCCGTTGAAGGCGGCGTCCTGCTCGAGCGCCTGCTGCTGGCGGCGCAGCAGCGCGTCGAAGGCGGCGTCGTCGCCGGCCACCTGCCAGGCGGCGGCGTCGAACTGTTTATCGCCCTTGAACGGCGCCAGCTTGAACATGGTCTCGATGTAACTGACGTTTTCCAGCACGGCGCGCTGCTTGAGCGTCTGCAGGCCCTCGGCGAAGTTGGCGTTCGAGACGGGGCCAAAAAAGCCGAAGGTCTGGAAGAACTGGCGGTCGGGCGGCGGCTGGATGGCGCCGTGGTTGTCGAAATCCTTGCTCGACCACCGTTGCAGCACTTCGCGGTAGGTCTGGTCGTCGGCGTACAGTTCGGCCGACGACAGGCAGTTGCGCTGGGCGGCGGGCAAGGCGCGCTCGGCCTCGATGACGTTCTTGTCGGTCTCGATGCGGTACGTGACCTTGTTCACGCACAGGCCCTGCTTGTCGAGGAAGTCGACGTATTGTTCGGCGTACAGGGCGCCCGAATAATGGTGGTGCAGGTCGCCGCCCTTGGGCATCTGCGCAAAGAACAGGGTCAGCGCCGCTTGCTGCGGCGCCTTGCCGTCGACCAGTTGGGCGAAATAACGGGCGGTGGCCGCCTCGTTCGTGGTCGCGGGTCCCTTGGCGTGGACGGCGCTGGCGGCAAGGCTGGCCACCAGGGCCAGCGCCACGGTGAAAGGCGGTCGAATCTGCATGCGGTGAATCTTTCGTGAAGGTGGAAGGCGGCTGCGTGCCTACTCTATCGCCTTCATGGCGGATTGGCAATGCGCTTACGGCGCTGGCGCCTGCCACTGCACCCGCCCGCCCGAATAGGTGGCGGCGATGGCCCGGTCGTCGCCCAGCAGCGCCAGCGCGAACAGCAATTCCTCGAGGTTGTCGCACTCGTTGGTGCGGCGCGCCAGCAGGGGCGTGGCGGCCGGATCGAGCACGATGAAGTCGGCCTCGGCGCCGATGGCGAAGTTGCCGATGGTGCCTTCGAGCTGCATGGCGCGCGCCGCGCCCAGCGTGGCCAGGTAAAACATGCGCAGCGCCGGCAGGTAGCTGCCCTTCATGCGCGCCACCTTGTAGGCCTCGTTCATCGTCTGCAGCATGCAAAACGACGTGCCCGCGCCCACGTCCGAAGCCAGCGAGAGCAGCACGCCGCGGGCATCGGCGCGCTCGAAGTCGAACAGGCCGCTGCCGAGGAACAGGTTGGAGGTGGGGCAGACGGCCGCCGCCGCACGCGTCTCGGCCATGCGGGCGAAATCGTCGTCATCGAGCCAGATGCAGTGACCATACATGGCGCGCGGGCGCAGCAGGCCGTAGTGGTCGTACACGTCGAGATAGCTGCGCGAGGCGGGGAACAGGGCTTTCACCCAGTTGCATTCGTCGCAGTTTTCCGCCACGTGGGTCTGGATGTAGGTGTCGGGATAGGCGCGCGCCAGTTCGCCCGTCAGCGCCAGCTGCGCCTCGCTGGACGTGGGCGCGAAACGGGGCGTGATGGCGTACTGGGCGCGGCCGCGCTTGTGCCAGCGCTCGATCAGCTCGGCCGAGTCGCGTACGCCGCCCTCGGCGGTGTCGGCCAGGAAGTCGGGGCAATTGCGGTCCATCAGCACCTTGCCAGCCACCATGCGCAAGCCGCGCGCCTGGCTGGCGCTGAAAAACGCGTCCACCGATTGCTTGTGTACGGTGCAGTAAACCATTGCCGTGGTGGTGCCACTGCGCATCAACTGGTCGAGGAAAAACTCGGCCACTTCGGCGCCGTGGGCGGGGTCGCCAAACTGGCGCTCGGTGGGAAAGGTGTAGCTGTTGAGCCACGGCAGCAGGCCCGGCGCCGGCGAGGCGATCATGTCCGTCTGCGGAAAATGGACGTGGGTGTCGATGAAGCCGGGGCAGATGATCTTGCCGCGGTAGTCGACGATCTCGACGCCGTCGGCCAGGGTGGGCGATAGCCGCGCGTAGTCGCCGGCGGCGGCGATGCGGCCATCGGCGACGAGCAGCAGGCCGTCCTCGTGCCAGACATAGGCGTTTTCGGCGAAGGCGGGATCGGCGTGGAAGTGCAGCAGGCTGGCCCGGTAGGCCCGCACGGGGGGCGATAAGGTGGACATCGGGGTCTTTCTGGTCAGTTGGCAGGGCCAGGCTGAGCGATGGTAGTGGATTCAACAGGGAGATGGTCTGCGCTTTGCCAGAGCATCAGCAACTGCGCGGCGACGGCGGCGGCGATCACGGCCGGCTCCTTGCCGTCGATGCCGGGCAGGCCGATCGGGCAGGCCATTGCATCGATGCGCGCGCCATCGAGGCCGCGCTCGCGCAGGCGGTGTTCGAACTGGCGGCGCTTGGTGTGCGAGCCGATCAGGCCGAACCAGCCGACCTGCTGGCACGCCAGGATCGCCATGGCCAGGCGCAGGTCGAGCGCGTGCGAATGGGTCATCACCAGGTAGGAGGCGCCCGCCGGCGCCTGCGCCACCAGGTCTTCGGGGGCGTCGCAGGCTTCGACCTGGACGTTGTCGGGCACCACGGGCGGGAATAGATCGGCGCGCTCGTCGACCCAGCTGACGGTGCATGGCAGGCCGGCCAGCGCGCTGACCAGGGCGGCGCCCACGTGGCCGGCGCCAAACAGCAGCAGGTGCGCGCGCGGCGCGGCGATGCGGTCGACCAGCCAGCGGCCGCCGTCGGCAGCGCGCATCAGGCGGGTGGCGCCGCTGCGCTCGAAGGCCGGCGCGGGGGCGCCGGCCAGCAGCACGCCGTCGGCGTCGTACAGCGCGGCGCCGGCGCCGTCGAGGGCCACCAGGCGCCAGCTGTCCTGGCGGCGGCGCGCCGCCAGTTGCGCCGCGTGGCCGGGCTCGAGCAGTTCGAAGGCCAGGTGGACCACCCCGCCGCAGCACTGGCCCAGGCCGGGGCCCAGGGCAAAGCGCTCGAGATGGCGCTGGCGGCCATCGGCGAGCATGGCGCGGCCCGTCTCGATGGCGCGCAATTCGAGGTGGCCGCCGCCCACCGTGCCGGCCAACGCGTCGGCCGCCACCAGCATGTGGGCGCCAGCCCCGCGCGGCACCGAGCCTTCGCCCTGCGCCACCGTCACCAGCACCACAGGCCGGCTGGCGGCCAGTGTCCACGCCTCGTTCATGGCGCCAGTGCCGCCTCGACGGCATCGATGGCCCGCAGAATTTCTTCGCTGGTGGCGGGGGCGTTCAGGGGTGGGTTGATGCGATGGCCGCCCACGGCCGAGATGGCGTCGCGGATGGCGAAAAACACGGAGAACGGCAGCAGCAGGGGCGGCTCGCCCACCGCCTTGGAACGGTGGATGCTGTCGGTGACGTTGCTGTTCTTGTAGAGCTGGACGCGGAAATCGTCGGGGCAATCGGACACCGCGGGAATCTTGTAGGTCGACGGCGCGTGCGTCATCAGCTTGCCGTCCTCGTTCCACCACAACTGCTCGGTGGTCAGCCAGCCCATGCCCTGGATGAAAGCGCCTTCCACCTGGCCGATGTCGATGGCCGGATTGAGCGACTGGCCGGCGTCGTAGAGCACGTCGGCGCGCGCCAGCTTCCATTCGCCCGTCAAGGTATCGACGACGACTTCGGCCACCGATGCGCCGTAGGCGAAATACGAGAAGGGATTGCCGTTCATGGTTTTCGGGTCCCAGTGCAGGCCGGGGGTGGCGTAGAAGCCGTCCGACCACAACTGCACCCGCGCCAGGTAGGCTTGTTGCACCAGCTCGGCAAAGCGCAACTGCTGGCCGTTGACCTCGACCAGGTCGGCACCGAAGCGCACGGCGTCAACGCTGCCGCCATGCAGGCTGACGGCGAACGCGGCCAGGCGCTCGCGGATGGTGCGCGCGGCCGCCTGCGCCGCCTTGCCATTGAGGTCGGCGCCGGTGGAGGCGGCCGTGGCCGAGGTGTTGGCCACCTTGCCCGTGTTGGTGGCGGTGGCGCGCACGTGCGCCATGTCGACCCCCAGTTCGTGGGCGACGACCTGCATCACCTTGGTGTTGATGCCCTGCCCCATCTCGGTGCCGCCGTGGTTGACCAGGATCGAGCCGTCGACGTACACGTGGACCAGCGCGCCGGCCTGGTTCAGGTGGGTGACGTTGAACGCGATGCCGAACTTGACGGGCGTGAGCGCCAGCCCCTTCTTGAGCACGGGACTGGCGGCATTGAAGGCGGCAATCGCGGCGCGGCGGGCGCGGTAGTCGCTGCTCGCTTCGAGCTGGTCGACCAGCGCGTCGATGACGTTGTCGGCCACCACCTGCCCGTAGGGAGTGACGTTGCGGCCTTCGGCGCCGTAGAAATTGCGGCGGCGGATATCGAGCGGGTCGCGGCCCAGCGTGCGGGCGATTTCATCGATCACGTATTCGATGGCGATGGCGCCCTGCGGCCCGCCGAAGCCCCGGAACGCCGTGTTCGACTGCGTGTTGGTCTTGCCGCAGGCGGCGCGGATGTCGACGTCGGACAAATAATAGGTGTTGTCGAAGTGGCAGACGGCGCGCGTGGCGACGGGGCCGGACAGGTCGGCCGAGTAGCCGGCGCGGGTGACCATGTCGACGCGGGCGGCGAGGATGCGGCCGGTGTCGTCGTAGCCCACCGCATAGTCATAGACAAAGCAGTGGCGCTTGCCGGTGACGAGCATGTCGTCGTCGCGGTCAGCGCGCAGCTTGACGGGGCGCTTGAGCCGGTAAGCGGCGATGGCGGCGGCGGCGCACCACAGGGCCGACTGCGATTCCTTGCCGCCAAAGCCGCCGCCCATGCGGCGGCATTCGACGGTGATGTTGTGCGAGTGCAGGCCCAGCGCGTGCGCCACCACGTGCTGCATTTCGCTGGGGTGCTGGGTCGAGCTATAAACGAGCATGCCCTGGTCTTCGGTGGGAATGGCGTAGGCGATCTGCCCCTCCAGGTAGAACTGCTCCTGGCCGCCCACGCTCAGTTCGCCCTTGACGGCGTGCGGCGCGGCCTCGAAGGCCTGTTGGCAGTCGCCCCGCGCCAGCCGCATCGGCGGCAGCACGAAGGAACCGGCCGCCTTGGCCGCCTGCGGCGTGAGGATCGCCGGCAATTCTTCGTACACGACCTCGGCCAGCCTGGCCGCGCGGCGCGCCTGGTCGTGGCTGTGAGCGACGACGATGAAGATGGGCTGGCCCACATACATGACGACGCCGTCGGCGAAGATCGGATCGTCATGGATGATGGGGCCGCAGTCGTTCAGGCCGGGGATGTCGGCCACCGCGAACACGCCCACCACGCCGGGTGCGGCGCGCACGCCGGCCAGGTCGATGGCGACGATGCGCGCATGCGCCTTGTTCGATAAGCCCAGCGCGCCGTGCAAGGTGCCCTGCACCTGGGCGATGTCATCGGTGTAGGTGGCCTGGCCCAGCACGTGCAGCTGGGCCGACTCGTGCGCGCGGGCGACGCCGACGGCGCGCCACGGCGCGGCCAGCGATGCTGCGCCGCCGTCGTTGATGGCGTCGTTCATGGCGTCGTTCATGCCGTCGTTCATGCCGTCGTTCATGCCGTCACCCCGTGCTTGAATGCGTTGACGTCGCCCGGCGCCAGCGCGTCGTCATGCCGGGTTTCGTACCAGAAGCGGCGCAGCAGGTTTTGCGCCGCCTTCATGCGGTAGGCGGCCGAGGCGCGCATGTCCGACAGGGGGGCGTAGTCGTCGGCCAGCAGCGCCATCGCCCCCTTGACGGTGTCTTCGTTCCAGGCGCGGCCCGCCAAAAACGCCTCGGTCAGGCTGGCCCGGCGCGGCGTGGCCGCCATGCCGCCGAAAGCGATGCGGGCGCCGGCGATGCGTTCGCCGTCGAACTCGAAGGCGAACGCGGCGCACACGGCGGAGATGTCCTGGTCGAAGCGCTTGGCCAGCTTATAGGTACGGAACTGGCGGCGCCGGGACCCGTCGGCCGCCTCGGCCTGCGGCAGCGGCACCTGCACGGCCTGGACGAACTCGCCCGGCTGCAAATCCTTTTTTTGGTAGCCCAGGTAAAAATCTTCCAGCGGCATGCTGCGCTCGCCCTGCGCGCTGCGCAGTACCAGCCGGGCGCCGACGGCGATCAGCCACGGCATCGAGTCGCCGATGGGCGAGCCGTTGGCGACGTTGCCGCCGAAAGTGCCAGCCTGGCGGATCGGCAGCGAAGCGAAGCGCTGCCACATGTCCTGCAACTGGCCCGGATAGTGGCGGCACAGCGCGGCGTAAGCGTCTTCCAGGCTGGCGCCGGCGCCAATGGTGAGCTGGCCGGCGTCCTCGGCGATGGTTTTGAGGGCGTCGATGTGGCCCAGATAGATGATGTCGCCCAGCGTGCGCAGCTGCTTGGTGACCCAAAGGCCGATGTCGGTGGAGCCGGCCAGCAGCAGCGCGGCCGGGTGGGCGGCGCGCACGGCGACGAGTTCGTCGAGCGTGCGCGGGGCAAAAAAGTGCACGCCGGCGGCCTCGTAGACGGCCATCGATGGCCGCTTGAGCGCTTCCAGCCGGGCGACCAGGGCGGCGCGGTCGAACTGCACCGGCGGCAGTTCGCCCATCCGGTAGGCCGCCTCGATGATGGGGCGGTAGCCGGTGCAGCGGCACAGATTGCCCGACAAGGCGTCGTCGACCTGGCAGCGGGTCGGCTGGCGCCCCTCCTGTTTCAGGTACATGCCCCACAGCGACATGACGAAGCCGGGCGTGCAAAAACCGCACTGGGAACCATGGCATTCGACCAGCGCCTGCTGCACGGGGTGCAGGGCGCCATCGGCCGCGGCCACGTCTTCCACCGAGAACAGGGCCTTGCCGTCGAGGGTGGGCAGGAACTGGATGCAGGCGTTGACCGCCTTCATGGTCAAGCTGCCATGTTCGAGCGAGCCGACCACCACCGTGCAGGCGCCGCAATCGCCCTCGGCGCAGCCTTCCTTGGTGCCCGTGCAGTGCAAATCCTCGCGCAAATGCTGCAGCACGGTGCGCGTGGGCGCCGCATCGCGCACTTCGTGCACGGCGCCCTGGTAATAGAAACGGATCGGATCTGACATGCTGGCCTCGGTGTTATCCCAGCCTGGAAGCGTACCACCGGCCAGACCCGCTATTATATGAAATCGCTGATGTGAGTTATATCAAACTTTGCATAAGCGAAGGACCCTCGCCGGCCCTCACGGCGCCGGGTGCACTGCCTGCCAGTGGCGGGCAATATCGATTCGCCGGGCCACCCATACGTGCTCGTGCGACTGCACGTAGTCGAGAAAGCGCGCCAGCGCCGCCGTACGGCCGGGCCGGCCGGCGATGCGGCAATGCAGGCCGATCGACAGCATTTTCGGCCGATCGAGACCGCGCGGATCGCCTTCCGCGTACAGGGTGTCGAAGGCATCCTTGAGGTAATCGAAGAACTGCGTGCCCGAATTAAAACCCTGCATGGCGGCAAAGCGCATGTCGTTGGTATCGAGCGTGTAGGGCACCACCAGGTGCGCGTGGGTGGCGCCGTCAGCCGTGGTGACGCGGTCCCAGAACGGCAGGTCGTCGCCGTAATGGTCGGCGTCATACACAAAGCCGCCCTGTTCGACCACCAGCTGGCGCGTGTTGGGCGAATCGCGCCCCGTATACCACCCCAGCGGCGCCTCGCCCGTCAGTTCGCGCATGATCCGCACCGCTTCCTGCAGGTGGGCCCGTTCGGTGTCGATGTCGACGTTCTGGTAGGAAATCCACTTCAGGCCGTGGCAGGCAATTTCGTGGCCCAGTTGGCGAAACGCCGCCACCGCCTCGGGGTTGCGCTTCAAGGCCATGGCCACGCCGAACACCGTCAGCGGCAGCTTGCGCGCTTCGAACAGGCGCAGCAGGCGCCACAGTCCCGCCCGCGAACCGTATTCGTACAGCGACTCCATGCTCATGTGGCGCATGGGAAAGGCCTGGGCGCCGATTATCTCCGACAAGAACGTTTCCGACGCGGGGTCGCCATGCAGCACATTGTTTTCGCCCCCCTCTTCGTAGTTGAGCACGAATTGCAGGGCAATGCGGGCCTGGCCGGGCCAGCGCGCATGGGGCGGCGTGGGGCCGTAGCCGATCAGGTCGCGCGGATAGTTGTCGTAAGTGCTCATGATTCGTTCGAAAAAGTGATCGGTGCGCCATCATATAATGTTCGCAGGCAGGATCGCCATCCCACAACCACGACAGGAAACTCCCATGGGCAAACTCAGCACCCACGTTCTCGACACCACCCGCGGCAAGCCCGGCGCGGGCGTGCGCCTCGAGTTGTACGCCATCAGCCCCAGCGAGCGGCGCCTGCTCAAGGTCGATGTCACCAATGACGACGGGCGCTGCGCCACCCCCCTGCTCGAGGGCGACACCATGCGCGCCGGGCAGTATGAACTGGTGTTCGCCGCCGGCGACTACTTTGCCGCCTGCGGCGTCGAACTGCCCTCGCCCCGCTTTGTCGACAAGGTCACGCTGGCCTTCGGCATTGCCGACGCCAGCGAAAATTACCATGTGCCACTGGTGGTGACGCCGTGGTCGTACTCGACCTACCGGGGCAGTTGAAGCAGGGCCATCGGCGCAGGCCGGTGGCATCTTTTCGGGGCGCGCGGCACCGCTGGCTGGACAAACCGAAGCGCTGTTAACGCACTGTCAGGGTTTTCGCAAAAAATGTCCCATCACTACAACAAGTAAATAATTTATTACGCCTTTTAGTTTTTATACGGCAAGCATTTTATTGCCATAGTGCAATGCTGTCGTACACTAGTGGCATGTACTAACAGTTATCCGATGCCCCGATAACTGCCCGCTTTTCCCTCCCCCATTCCGTGTATTTTTTAATGTTGCTTCACGCTACAGGTACCCCCATGACCAAACGCTTTATCGCCCCCCTTCTCGTGCCCCTGCTCGCCCTGCCGCTGGCACTGTCCAGCGCCCATGCGCAGGACAATTTTTCCTTACCGGCAGTTAAAATCAGCGGCTTCGGCACCCTGGCCGCCACCCAGACCAGCAGCGACGCCGCCCAGTTCGTGCGGCCCAACCAGAGTAGCGGCGCCACCCACACGGCGCGCACGGGAGTCGACTCGAATTTCGGCGTGCAGGCGAACACCGAGCTCAACAGCTGGCTGTCGGCCACCGCGCAGGGGCTGGTGCGCAAGGATGCCGAAGACGACTTCGGCGCCGAACTGGCGTGGGCCTTCTTGAAAGCCAAAGTCAACGACAAACTGTCGCTGCGGGTCGGCCGCATGGGCATGCCCGTGTTCCTGATTTCCGATTATCGCAATGTAGGCTATGCCAACACCATGTTGCGCCCGCCTGCCGAGGTGTATACCCAGGTACTACTAGGCAACATCGACGGCATCGACGCCACCTGGCAACAGAGCCTGGGCGACACCAACGTGTCTGCCCTGCTGGCCTTCGGTCGCATCCACAAGCCGATCGCGGCCAGCAACGCCACCGTGCATCTCGACGGCACCAGCCTGGTCGCCCTCAACCTGGTGGCCGAGCATGGCCCGTTCACGCTGCGCTTCGGCCGCGTCGATGGCAAGCTGACACTCAATGATTCACCGACCCTCAACGCCCTGCTGGCCGGCCTGCGCGCCAGTGGCGCCGGCTACCAGCTGGCGCCGCTGGCCGATGCGCTGGCAGTGAACAAGAAAAAAGCCTCGTTCACCTCGGTCGGCCTGGCGCTGGACTGGAACAACATCGTGCTGCAGTCCGAGTACGCGCGCCGCAAGACGGACAGCTACATCAACAACACCAACTCCTGGTACACCATGGCCGGCTACCGGATCGGCAAATTCCTGCCGTACTACAACCATGCGGAAACCAAATCGACGGGCCACGTGGCCAACACGGTGCCATCGGTCTGCCCAGCCGGCTCCCCGCTCGCCTGCGCAGCCACCGTGCGCGTGCTGTCGGCCGGCGTCGACACCCTGTCCGCCGCCCAGAACCAGTCCACCGACACCATTGGCGTGCGCTGGGATTTGTATCGTTCGATGGCCCTGAAAGTGCAGATCGACCGGGTGCGGCCGAAGGATGGCGCGGGCCTGCTGATCAAGGCGCAGCCCGGCTTCGAAGGTCCTATCACCGTCGGCGCCGTCGCCCTCGATTTCGTATTTTAAGGAACTTTCATGACGACCCTGATCAAAACCGTATTGTCCAGCCTGCTGGTACTGTCCGCCGTTCCCGCCTTCGCCGAAGTGGTGGCCGTGGTGGGCGCAAAAAGCCCCGCCGCCAGCATGAGCAACGAGCAAGTGGCCCAGTTTTTTCTCGGCAAATCGACCACGATGACGCCCATCGACCAGCCCGACGGCAACTCCGTGCGCAACGAGTTCTACAAGAAAGTGGCGGACAAGGACGCCTCGCAGGCCAAGGCGCTGTGGTCCAAGCTGGTGTTTACCGGCAAGGCGACGCCACCGAAGGAAGTCGCCTCCAGCGCCGACGTCAAGAAAGCCGTGGCGGCCGATCCGAAAGCCATCGGCTATCTGGAGAAAAGCGCCGTCGATGCCACCGTTAAAGTCGTTTTGACGGCGCCGTAAGCAGCCGCAGCCGCGTCCCCCTGCAGCAGCGGGGCGCGGCCGCTTCCCCCCTCTCTCATCAGGAACACGATGAACATCAAATACAGGATTTGGGCCTTACCGGTTATTTCGACCATCATTTTCGGCCTGGGCATCGCCGCCAGCGCGTACATCGCCACCGGCGCCCTGCACTCCATCCGCACCACCGAACAGACCGACTACCCAGTCCTTGACCTCATCAAGTCGACCACCCTCGACGTCGGCGCCGTCGCCGATGCCCTGCGCGATGCCGTCACCGAAGGCGACAAGAGCCGCGTCACCGCCGTCGGCGAGCAGGCAGGCAAGCTGCGCGCCAAGCTGCGCCAGCTGGGCGCGCTGGACGGCCAGGCCGCCACCGCCGCCCGCCTGCAAACCGAATTCGACGCCTATTACGCCCCCGCCCTGTCGGCGGCAAAGATCATGCTGGACATGGAACAGGGCGATCCGCAAGCGACCGTGGCGCGCATGCAAAGCACGCTGGCCGTGTTGAACACCGATCTGACCAAGACCAATGCGGCCGCCGCCGCCCAGTTCAAGGACGGCATCGCCCGCAGCGAAACGAGCGTGAAAAATGTCGTCACCGCCATGGTACTGGCGGCCCTGATCGTGGTCGCCAGCCTGGCACTGGTGTCATATTTCGTGGTGCGCGCCATCTGGCAGCAACTGGGCGGCGAACCGGAGTACGCGCGCCAGATCGCCCGCGCCGTCGCCGATGGCGACCTGTCGATGGACATCGTCACCGACGCCAACGACAGCAGCAGCCTGCTGGCAGCCCTGCGCGATATGCGCGTCAAGCTGGCCAACATGATGGGCGACATCAAGGTGTCGGCCGATACCATCCAGACCGCCAGCGCCGAAATCGCCTCCGGCAACGCCGACCTGGCCAGCCGCACCGAATCGCAGGCAGGCAGCCTCGACCAGACCAGCCGCGCCATGGACAAGCTCACCGGCACCGTGCGCCAGAACGCCAGCAACGCCAGCAACGCCAACGAGCTCGTGCAGGATGCCTCGAACATCGCCACCCGCGGCGGCCAGGTGGTCTCGGGCGTCGTCACCACCATGGGCGACATCCACAGTTCGGCCAAGAAAATCGTCGACATCATCGCCGTCATCGACGGCATCGCCTTCCAGACCAATATCCTGGCGCTCAATGCCGCCGTGGAAGCGGCCCGCGCCGGTGAGCAGGGCCGCGGTTTCGCCGTCGTCGCCTCCGAGGTACGCAACCTGGCGCAACGCTCGGCCAGCGCCGCCAGAGAAATCAAGGAACTGATCGGCGACTCCGTGGCCAAGGTCGATGCGGGCGCCATCCTCGTCGGTGAAGCGGGCAGCACCATGGGGCAGATCGTCGCCTCGGTAAAAAAAGTGGCCGACATCATGCTCGAGATCAGCGCCGCCAGCCAGGAACAGAATGCCGGCATCGAGTACATCGGCCGCGCCATCGTCAGCATGGACGAGATGACCCAGCAAAACTCGGCGCTGGTGGAACAAGCGTCGGCCGCCTCCGAATCGCTGTCGGAACAGACCAGCCAGCTGTCGGCCGCGCTGGCCGTGTTCAAACTGCGCGACGTGGCGCCTAAGCCGCGCCTGGTACTACGCTAAGCAGCACCAGCCGTTCACCTTGGGCAAATGTTTAATTAGATATGATAATTGAAATGTTTTACGCCACTTGTTTCCAAATTACAACGAAATCAAGGGGGAATATTGTCGCCAATTTAAGGCGCGCATTTATTTCCTTGCGGCATCCCTCGGCGATTTCTACAATTGCATTAAAGCACTAACGATCGCCCCAAGCCTTGGTGACCGTTCCCACTCTGTCCCCACAGATTTTTCAATTGTTAGCCATCGCTACGGGTACTCCTATGAATAAACGTTTGATCGCCACTCTCCTGACACTGCCGCTGGCCGTGTCGAGCGCCTATGCGCAGGACAGTTTTTCCTTACCGGCAGTAAAAATCAGCGGCTTCGGCACCCTGGCCGCCACCCAGACCAGCAGCGACGCCGCCCAGTTCGTGCGGCCCAACCAGAGCGCCGGCGCGACCCATACTGCGCGCACGGGGGTCGATTCGAATTTCGGCGTGCAGGCGAACACCGAGATCAACAGCTGGCTGTCGGCCACCGCGCAGGGGCTGGTGCGCAAGGACGCCGAAGACGACTTCGGCGCCGAGCTGGCCTGGGCCTTCCTGAAAGGCAAAGTCAACGACAATCTGTCGGTGCGGGTCGGCCGCATGGGCTTGCCCGTGTTTATGATTTCGGATTACCGCAATGTCGGCTACGCCAACACCATGTTGCGCCCGCCGGCCGAGGTGTACACCCAGGTGCCGATGAACAGCATCGACGGTATTGACGCCACCTGGCAACAAAGCTTCGGCGACACCAGCGTGTCGGCCCAGCTGGCCTTTGGCCGTACCAAGAACCCCATTTCCACCAGCACCGCCGCCCTGGTCCACATCGAAGCGACCAGCGTCACCGCCATCAACCTGGTGGCCGAACACGGTCCGCTGACCTTGCGCATGGGCCGTGCCGACGGCACGCTCACCGTCAACGATTCCACTTCGCTCAACACCCTGCTGGGCGGCCTGCGCGCCACCGGCGCCGGTTACAGCCTGGCCACCCTGGCACCGCTGGCCGATGCGCTGGCCCTGAACAAGAAGAGAGCCTCGTTCACCTCGGTCGGCCTGGCACTGGACTGGAACAACATCGTGCTGCAGTCCGAGTATGCGCGCCGCAAGACCGACAGCTATGTCAACGGCACCAATTCCTGGTACACCATGGCCGGCTACCGGATCGGCAAATTCCTGCCCTACTACAATCACTCGGAAGCGAAGACGGTCAGCCGCGTGGCCAACACCGTGCCGGCGGCCTGCCCGACCGGTTATCCGGTCGCCTGCACGCCCACCCTGCGCGCCCTGTCGGCGGGCGTGGAGAGCTTGTCGGCCCCGGCCAACCAGAGCACCGACACGATCGGCGTGCGCTGGGATTTGTACCGCTCGATGGCCCTGAAAGTGCAGATCGACCGGGTCCGGCCGAAGGATGGCGCGGGCCTGCTGATGAAGGCGCAGCCAGGCTTTAGCGGTCCCGTCACCGTCGGCGCCGTCGCCCTCGACTTCGTCTTCTAAGGAGCATTCATGACGACCCTGATCAAAACCGTTGTGTCCGCCCTGTTGACGCTGTCCGCCGTACCCGCCTTCGCTGAAGTGGTGGCCGTGGTGGGCGCAAAAAGCCCCGCCGCCAGCATGAGCAACGAGCAAGTGGCCCAGTTCTTTCTCGGCAAATCGACCACGATGACGCCCATCGACCAGCCCGACGGCAACCCCGTGCGCAACGAGTTCTACAAGAAAGTGGCGGACAAGGACGCCTCGCAGGCCAAGGCCCTGTGGTCCAAGCTGGTGTTTACCGGCAAGGCAACGCCACCGAAGGAAGTCGCCTCCAGCGCTGACGTCAAGAAAGCCGTGGCGGCCGATCCGAAAGCCATCGGCTATATCGAGAAAAGCGCTGTCGATGCCACCGTCAAAGTCGTTTTGACGGCGCCGTAAGCACGGCGCGCATCCTTTCCGTTGCAATCGAGGCCCGCCATGCGTTGGCATAGCGCGGCGGGCCCGTCCACTATCAGGAACACGATGAACATCAAGCACAGGATTTGGGCGTTACCGGTCATTTCGACGATCATTTTCGGCCTGGGCATCGCCGCCAGCGCGTACATCGCCACCGGCGCCCTGCACTCCATCCGCACCACCGAACAGACCGACTACCCCGTCCTTGACCTCATCAAGTCGACCACCCTCGACGTCGGCGCCGTCGCCGATGCCCTGCGCGACGCCGTCACCGAAGGCGACAAGAGCCGCGTCGCCGCCGTCGGCGAGCAGGCAGGCAAGCTGCGCGCCAAGCTGCGCCAGTTGGGCGCGCTGGACGGCCAGGCCGCCACCGCCGCCCGCCTGCAAACCGAATTCGACGCCTATTACGCCCCCGCCCTGTCGGCGGCAAAGATCATGCTGGAAATGGAACAGGGCGATCCGCAAGCGACCGTGGCGCGCATGCAAAGCACGCTGGCCGTGTTGAACGCCGATCTGACCAAGACCAATGCGGCCGCCGCCGCCCAGTTCAAGGCCGGCATCGCCCACAGCGAGACGAGCGTGAAAAATGTCGTCACCGCGATGGTGCTGGCCGCGCTGATCGTGGTGGCCTCTTTGGCCGTGATCTCCTGGTTTGTCGTGCGCGCCATCTGGCAGCAACTGGGCGGCGAACCGGAGTACGCGCGCCAGATCGCCCGCGCCGTCGCCGATGGCGACCTGTCGATGGACATCGTCACCGACGCCAACGACAGCAGCAGCCTGCTGGCAGCCCTGCGCGATATGCGCGTCAAGCTGGCCAACATGATGGGCGACATCAAGGTGTCGGCCGATACCATCCAGACCGCCAGCGCCGAAATCGCCTCCGGCAATGCCGACCTGGCCAGCCGCACCGAATCGCAGGCTGGCAGCCTCGACCAGACCAGCCGCGCCATGGACAAGCTCACCGGCACCGTGCGCCAGAACGCCAGCAACGCCAGCAACGCCAACGAGCTCGTGCAGGATGCCTCGAACATCGCCACCCGCGGCGGCCAGGTAGTCTCTGGCGTCGTCACCACCATGGGCGACATCCACAGTTCGGCCAAGAAAATCGTCGACATCATCGCCGTCATCGACGGCATCGCCTTCCAGACCAATATCCTGGCGCTCAATGCCGCCGTGGAAGCGGCCCGCGCCGGTGAGCAGGGCCGCGGTTTCGCCGTCGTCGCCTCCGAGGTACGCAACCTGGCGCAACGCTCGGCCAGCGCCGCCAGGGAAATCAAGGAACTGATCGGCGACTCCGTGGCCAAGGTCGATGCGGGCGCCATCCTCGTCGGTGAAGCGGGCACCACCATGGGGCAGATCGTCGCCTCGGTGAAAAAAGTGGCCGACATCATGCTCGAGATCAGCGCCGCCAGCCAGGAACAGAATGCCGGCATCGAGTACATCGGCCGCGCCATCGTCAGCATGGACGAGATGACCCAGCAAAACTCGGCGCTGGTGGAAGAAGCGTCGGCCGCCTCCGAATCGCTGTCGGAACAGACCAGCCAGCTGTCGGCCGCGCTGGCCGTGTTCAAACTGAGCGACGTGGCGCCAGCCGGCAGGCTGGCCCTGCGCTGAACTGCGTTGCCCTGCGGGCGCCCTGCGCCCGCAGGGGCGCGGGCGGCGCAGTTTGAATTCTTGCAAGATAAGCGCGAGTCCCTTAGAATCAATCGCTCTGCGGCAGGGTTGCTACGCCGCGCTTCCTGCGATGCCACCGTGCTTCGCCATACCATGTCAGTTAGTACTACCCCGTGAACAGCGTCCCCCTCTGGGCGCTCGTGCTCACTCTTGCCGTGCTGATCCTGTGCTCGGCTTTTTTCGCCATGGCCGAGACGGCGCTGATGGCGGCCAACAAACACCGGCTGCGCCTGCTCGCCAAGCGGGGTCACCGGGGCGCCATCACCACCCTGTGGCTGCTCGAGCGTACCGACAAGCTGCTCTCGCTGGTGCTCATCGCCAACACCCTGCTCAATGCCATGGCCACTGCCCTGGTGGCAGCGCTGGCCATCCTGTTGTTCGGCCACGAAGAGACCGTGTTGAGCATCGCCACCGCGGTGGTGGCCTTCCTGCTGATCGTGTTCGCCGAAATTTCGCCGAAAATCATCGGCGCGACCTATCCCGAGCGCATCGCGCTGGCCTCGAGTGGCGTGCTGCGCGTGCTGATGACGGCGGCCAAGCCGGTCATCTGGTTCGTCAACCTGTTCGTCGGCGTGGTCTTGAAAGTGCTGCGCATTCGCCGGGGCCACGACCTGCACCAGCACCGCGTGTCGCCGGAAGAGTTGCGCTCGATCGTACTCGAAGGCGGCAATTTCATTCCGCAAAAGCACAAGAGCATCCTGCTCAACCTGTTCGATCTGGAAACCATTTCCGTCGAAGACATCATGACCCCCCGTGCCCAGATGGAGGCGCTGAACCTGGCCCTGGGCGTCGACGAACTCAAGCACGAACTGACCACCTGCTACCACAACAAGCTGCCCGTCTATGAAGGCGAAATCAACCAGATCGTCGGCATCTTGCATGTGCGCAAAGCGGTGGCGCTGCTTAATCAGACCGACGCACTGACCATCGACCATTTCCGCGAACTGCTCACCCCCGCCTACTTCATTCCGCAAGACACGGGGGTGTTCACCCAGCTCCAGTATTTCCAGGAAAACAAGGAGCGCCTGGGCATCATCGTCGACGAGTACGGCGAGGTGCAGGGCCTGGTCACGCTCGACGACATCATCGAGGAAATGATCGGCGAATTCACCACCTCGGTGCCGGGCGCCGCCCGCAGCGACAGTTTTAATTGGGACAGCGAGGGCGAATGCCTGCTGGAAGGCTCGACGCCCTTGCGCGATATCAACAAGCGCCTGGGCCTGGCCTTCCCCCTGGACGGCCCGAAAACGCTCAACGGCCTGATGCTCGAACAGTTACAGGAGATCCCCGATTCGCCCATCAGCCTGAAAGTGGCCAACTGCGTCATCGAAGTCATCCAGGTGCATGATCAAGCAATCAAGGTTATCAAACTGAAACGGCCACTGCCCCACAAACGCTTGGCGTAATTACCACAACCCATGTCATGGCGCTATCACTACGTGGTAAGCGCGCCTCGTTTTACTGCAAAGGCTTTACAATAATGATGCCCAGCGGCATCATTCATCACAGCTTCGCCCCGCGTTTGCGGTTCATTGGCGAATGGTCAACGGTCTCCTTTGCAAGCGCGCCCCTATGTCAGCAGTCCTCCCCACCACCGTTTCGGGCACGCCACTGTCGGGATTGGCGCGTGCGCTGACCCAGGCCGGCAAACTGTCGGCGGCGCAGGCGGAGATGCTGCAAAAGAAATCCGCCACCGACAAGGTGCAGTTCATCGACAGCCTCGTCACCAGCGGCCTGATCGATTCGCACGGACTGGCCGTGTTCTGTGCCGAGACCTTTGGTTATCCGCTGATGGACCTGTCGGCCTTCAGTGTGGCCATGCTGCCGCCGAAAATCATCGACGACAAGCTGATGCAGGCGCAGCGCGTGATCGCCCTGGCCAAGCGGGGCAACAAGATGTCGGTGGCCATTTCCGATCCCACCAACACGCAGGCGCTCGACCAGATCAAATTCCAGAGCGAAGCGTCGGTGGAGCCGGTGATCGTGCCGCACGACGCCCTGATCGCCCTGCTGGCCGCGCTGGGCAAGAGCGCCGAGCAGAGCCTGCAGGACCTGGCCGGCGACGGCGCCGACATCGAGTTCGCCGAAGAGTCGACGGAGACCGTAGTCGACCAGGCCAACGACATCGAAGACGCGCCCATCGTCAAGTTCCTCAATAAAATCCTGATGGACGCCATCAACCTGGGCGCGTCGGACATCCACTTCGAGCCCTTCGAAAAGTTTTACCGGATCCGCCTGCGCATTGACGGCGTGCTGCGCGAACACGCCCAGCCCCCCATCACCATCCGCGACAAGCTCGTCTCGCGCATCAAGGTGCTGGCCCGGCTCGATATTTCCGAAAAGCGCGTGCCGCAGGATGGCCGCATGCGCCTGGTGATGTCGCCCGTAAAAACCATCGATTTCCGCGTCTCCACCCTGCCCACCCTGTTCGGCGAAAAGACCGTCATGCGCATTCTCGACGCCACCCAGGCGCAGATGGGCATCGATGCGCTCGGCTACGACCCGGACCAGAAGGAGCTGCTGCTCGAAGCCATCCAGCGTCCTTACGGCATGGTGCTGGTGACGGGTCCGACCGGTTCGGGCAAGACGGTGTCGCTGTACACCTGCCTGAACGTGATCAACAAGCCCGGCATCAATATTTCCACTGCCGAAGATCCGGCCGAGATCAACCTGCCCGGCGTGAACCAGGTCAACGTCAACGACCGCGCCGGCCTGACCTTCCCGGTGGCCCTCAAATCGTTCCTGCGCCAGGACCCGGACATCATCATGGTGGGCGAGATCCGCGACCTGGAGACGGCCGACATCGCCATCAAGGCGGCGCAGACGGGCCACATGGTGTTTTCCACGCTGCACACGAACGATGCGCCGTCGACGCTGACGCGCCTGATGAACATGGGCGTGGCGCCGTTCAATATCGCCTCGTCCGTGATCATGATCACCGCCCAGCGCCTCACCCGGCGCCTGTGCACGTGCAAGAAGCCGGTCGAGACCAGCCGCGAAATCCTGCTTGCGGCGGGCTTCCGGCCGGAAGAGCTGGAAGGCGACTGGAAGCCCTACGGCCCGGTCGGCTGCGAGCGCTGCCTGGGCGGCGGCTACAAGGGCCGGGTCGGCATCTACCAGATCATGCCGATCACCCCCGCCATTGAAAAAATCATCCTGGCCCACGGCAACTCGATGGAGATTGCCGCCCAGTCCGAACTGGAAGGCGTGAAATCGCTGCGCCGTTCCGGCCTGATGAAGGTCAAGCAGGGTCTGACCAGCCTCGAAGAAGTCCTTGGCTGCACCAACGAATAGGAAGTCCCATGGCCACCTCGCCGTCCAAAGCAATGCAAGTGAAGGAAACGGTCTATGCCTGGGAAGGCAAGGACAAGTCCGGCAAGACGGTGCGCGGCGAACTGCGCGCCGGTGGCGAGGCGGTGGTCAACGTCACCTTGCGCCGCCAGGGCGTGATGGTCACCAAGATCAAGAAAAAGGTCTACCGCAGCGGCAAGAAAATCACCGGCAAGGACATCGCCCTGTTCACCCGCCAGCTCGCCACCATGATGAAGGCCGGCGTGCCCCTGCTGCAGTCCTTCGACATCGTCGGCAAGGGCCACTCGAACCCGTCCATGTCGAAGCTGATCATGGACCTGCGCTCGGACATTGAAACGGGCACCAGCCTGAACAACGCTTTTCGCAAGTACCCGCTGTATTTCGATCCCCTGTTTTGCAACCTGGTGGGCGCCGGCGAGCAGGCCGGTATCCTGGAAGACCTGCTGACCCGGCTGGCCATCTACAAGGAAAAAACCCTGGCCATCAAGGGCAAGATCAAGTCGGCCCTGATGTACCCGATATCGATCCTGGCGATCGCCTTCGTCGTCACCGCCGTCATCATGATCTGGGTGGTGCCGGCGTTCAAGTCCGTGTTTGCCAGCTTCGGCGCCAACCTGCCCACGCCGACGCTGGTGGTGATGGCCATTTCCGAGTTTTTCGTGTCGTACTGGTGGGCCATTTTCGGCGGCATCGGCGCCACCGTCTACTTCTTCTTCCAGGCCTGGCAACGCTCGGCCAAGATGCAGCGCTCGATGGACATCATCCTGCTCAGGGCGCCGATTTTCGGCGACGTCATCCGCAAGGCGGCGATCGCCCGCTGGACCCGCACCCTGGCCACCATGTTCGCCGCCGGCGTGCCGCTGGTCGAAGCGCTCGACTCGGTGGGCGGGGCCGCCGGCAACGCCGTCTACCTGGAAGCGACCCGCAAGATCCAGAGCGAAGTGAGCACCGGCACCAGCCTGACCTCGGCCATGCAGAACGCCAATGTGTTCCCCAACCTGGTCACGCAGATGGTCGCCATCGGCGAAGAATCGGGCGCCCTCGACTCGATGCTGAGCAAGGTCGCCGATTTCTTCGAGGAAGAAGTCGACGAAGCCGTCGCCGCCCTGTCCTCGCTGATGGAGCCCTTGATCATGGTCATCCTCGGGGTGCTGATCGGCGGCCTGGTCATTGCCATGTACTTGCCGATCTTTAAGCTCGGTTCCGTGGTGTAGGGGCTGGCTTGACATCGTCGGCCACGATGCCTGGGCAGACGCCCGCTCTCTGGCCGAGAGCGGCCCCCTAGCGAAACAGCACGCCGGCGTCGTGCTCCGGGCGCGGTGGCAGAAGTTGCACAGAAATGAACGCAGGTTCAACGTTCCCTCTGCTTGCCAATTGCGCAAGCTGATGCAGGACTGCTGCCAAGTCCGGCGTACGCATCATTCGTTCAAGGAGATCGATCAGTATTTCTTCTACGCGATCAGCTGATTTTTCGCCAACAACATACTGGACACGAACGACAGGTGATGGCGAGGGGGCCGCAACAGGGATTTCCGCGAAGGTGAGCATCGCGATACCCATGGCAAGGTTTCGTCTGGACAACAAGGGGCTCCTGCCCACTGTTTGCTAGCGCTGTTCGTGCTTCTCGCCGTCCCCCTCGCGGGGCACTACCAGGCGCACACGTTTTCTTTTCTTTACCGTCGTGGAGATTTCCTGTCCCGGTTTGATTGACGGCGACGGCGCTACCGGCAGTGGAAAGCCCAGAAACACCATGATGAAAAAAATCGGCAAGAGCAGATAAAATAACGGTCGGCGCCAGTGAATTTTCTTTTTCATCATTATTAATAAATGGTTATTAAGATAGAAATTTCAAGCGATGCGCCCCGGTATTTCTTCGCGGTACAAAACTGCGATCCATGCCACAGGCCGAAGCACAGGCATCGGGCCCATCCCGAACCTTCCTCCGGACTCCGACAGGCACCTGGCAAGTTCAAGGTGCGCAGATGCCAGACGGCCAGCAGTACCGGTCAGCATCGGCAAACGGGCGTCACCGTGCACCGTGTGGCCCCCCTCGCTAGATTTATGGCAACATGTAAATATGAAAATATTTACCGTCATCTTCTCCGCCATCCACAGTTTGATGGCCTTGCTGTTCGCCCTGGCCGCCCTGGTGCTGGTGATTATTTCCGCGCGCATGGGCTGGGACGCCTTCAACGGCGGCCTCGACGGCGTGGCCGCCATGGCCATTATCGAAGCGATGGGCCTGCTTGCGGCCGGCGTGGTGGCCCTGCAGATCGCCGAAACCATCATCGAGGAAGAAGTCATCCGCGACAGCGACATCAGCGCGCCCACCCGGGTGCGGCGCTTCCTGTCGCGCTTTTTCGTGGTGGTGGTGGTGGCGCTGGCCCTCGAAGGCCTGGTCGCCACCTTCAAGGCGCTGCACGAAAATCCCGCCGAGCTGCCGTACGCGGCCAGCATCCTCGTGGCCGTCTCCTTCATGCTGGCGGCCTGGGGCGTGTTCGTACACCTGAACCGCTCGGCCGAAGAACTCGAGCCCGAAGCGATGGAAGACGCCAAGCAGGAAGACGAAAAGCTGAAATAAAGGCCACCGCCTGGCGCGGCGGTCGACCATCGAAGGGCGGCGCCTGGGTCGGCCCACTATAAATTCTGTCGAGAAACCTTACATTCCAAAATAAAATATTCTCGCAACGCTCACAAGCGCTTGTTTTTAATCAGATTGCGCAAGCTGGCATGCCATTTGCTTACCTTTGAGAATCTAATATTCTCACAGGGAATCAAATGCAACTCATCAATAAATTGACTGCCGCACTGCTTGCCGCTGCTTCCCTGCTGGCCATCAGTCCCGCCGCCAATGCGGGCCTGGTCGCCTTGTACACCTTTGACAACGCCGCCAATCTCGGTCTCGACAAGAGCGGCAAGGGCAACAACCTGGTCAATTCGGGCAGCGTGGCCGCCACCGCCGGCGTCTACGGCGGTGGCCTTGCGCTCAACGGCGGCAGCGCCCTGCTCGCCGCCAGCGGCACCTTGGCCGGCCTGCCAACGGGCGACAGCTCGTATTCGATCACGGCGTGGATCAACCCGACGACTTCGGGCGCGGGCGGCATCGTCGGCTGGGGCAACTATGGCACCAACAACGAGGTGGTGGCCTTTCGCATGAATGGCGACTACAGCCTGCACAACTACTGGTGGTACAACGACCTGAGCGCCAATTCCCCCACCAACCTCACCACGGGCTCCGGCACGACGGGATGGCATTTTGTCGCCGCCACCTACGATGCGATCACCCACGTCAATTCGATCTATATCGACGGCGTGCAAGTGGCCACCCGCACGGCCACGGGCCTGAATGCAAAGGCCATGAATTTCGCCGTCGGCAAGACCGTTGATAACGAATATTTCAACGGCCAGATGGACAACACCGCCATTTTCAACCAGTCGCTCACCAGCACCGAACTGCTGGCCATTTCGCGCAACGACTTCTCGGCCTTCGGCGTGGGCGTCGTACCGGAGCCGACCAGCCTGCTGCTGCTGGCCATCGGCGCCGCCGCCCTGGTCGGCACGCGCCGCCGCGCCACGCGCGCCGCCTGACCGGCCCGGTCGCGCACTGCCGGCACGGCTTGTTCCCGTGCCGGTTTTTTTTGCCCGCCCGCAGGCCGCGCGCCGCGCCGCCATGATTGCGCAAGCCGCGCCAGCCGTCTATGATTGAAGGAATTCCTAAGATGCAACATCGCATCGTTTTCCTCCTCTACGCGGATCGTCATGCTTCCTGAAACCCTGTTCTTTGCCGCGCCGGGCGACCTCGCCGCCACCGTGTTCGCCGCCGTGTTCGGCCTGCTGATCGGCAGTTTCCTCAACGTCGTCATCTACCGCATGCCGAAGATGATGCAGCGCGACTCCGACAACTATGTCGCGCACGAAAGCGGCAAGGACCTGCCGCACCAGGACACCTTCAATCTGATGGTGCCCCGTTCGGCCTGCCCCCACTGCGGCCACCAGATCACCGCGCTGGAAAACATCCCCGTGCTGAGCTACCTGGCCCTGCGCGGCAAATGCAGCGCCTGCAAGGCGCCCATCCCGGTGCGCTATCCGGCCATCGAAGCGCTCACGGCGCTCGTCTCGGCGGCGCTGATCTGGCACTTCGGCAGCGGCTTGGCCGGCATCGCCACGCTGGGCTTTGCCTATGCCCTGATCGCCATGACGTGCATCGATTACGACACCCAACTGCTGCCCGACGACCTGACCTTGCCGCTGCTGTGGGCGGGCCTGCTGCTCAACCTCAACGCCACCTTCGTGCCCCTGCAGGACGCCGTCATCGGCGCCGCCGCCGGCTACCTGGTGCTATGGGCGATCTACTGGCTGTTCAAACTGGCCACCGGCAAGGAAGGCATGGGCTACGGCGATTTCAAATTGCTCGCCGCGCTGGGCGCGTGGATGGGCTGGAAGGCGTTGCCATCGATCATCCTCATTTCCTCGGTGGTGGGGGCGGTGGTGGGCATCACCCTGATCGTCGCCGCCGGCCGTTCGCGCGAAAAAACCATTCCCTTCGGTCCCTACCTGGCCGCGGCCGGCATGATCGCCATGCTGTGGGGCGCGCCCATCGCGGCGTATTCTCAGCGGATGTTCGGGTGAGCCACGGCAAACTCCAGATCGGCCTGACGGGCGGCATCGGCTGCGGCAAGACCACGGTGGCCAATCTGTTCGCCGAACGGGGCGCCAGCGTGATCGACGCCGACCTGATCGCGCACGCCATGACGGCGCCACACGGCCCGGCCATGGCCGCCATTGGCGCCGCCTTCGGCCCCGCCTTCATCGGCGCCGACGGCGCCCTCGACCGCGCCGCCATGCGCGCGCTGGTGTTTGCCGATCCACCGGCCAGGCAGCGCCTCGAAGCGATCCTGCACCCGATGATCCGCGCCGCCGCCGAGGCCCAGGCGGCCGCCGCCACGGGACTGTACGTGATCTTCGTGGTACCGCTGCTGATCGAGTCGGGCGCCTGGCGCGAACGGGTGGCGCGCATCCTCGCCATCGACTGCGCCGAATCGACGCAAGTGGCGCGCGTGATGGCCAGAAACGGTTTAAGCGAAGCGCAGGTGCGCGCCATCATGGCCAGCCAGGTCAGCCGCACCACCCGGCTGGCGGCGGCCGACGATATCATCGACAACGACGACGGCATCGACGCCCTGCTACCGCAAGTGGACGCATTGCACGCCCGATACCGGACAATATCAGCGACAATGTAGTCGATACCAATACATCGTTTGTAATTTCCGGGCGCTTGCTGCAGAATCACGAGAATTATTCGCTTCCAACCACAAAAGGGATGTCATTTTGATCGTCTACGAATACCCTTTCAACGAGCGCATACGCACGTTGTTGCGGCTGGAAGATTTGTACGAAAAATTCAAGTTTTTTGTCCATCAAGAACACCCGATGCAGCACCACGTCGCCCTCTCGACCATCTTCGACATGCTCGAAGTGGCCGGCCGCGCCGATCTGAAATCGGACCTGCTGCAGGAACTGGAGCGGCAAAAACAAAGTCTGCTCAGCTACCGCTCCAATCCGAATGTCGCCGCCGAGATGCTCGATGCCGTCCTGGGCGAACTCGAAACGGTCAGCGCCAGCCTGGTCGCCGCCCAAGGCAAGACGGGGCAGAACGTGCGCGACAACGAATGGCTGATGAGCATCCGGGGCCGCACCATCATTCCCGGCGGCGCCTGCGAATTCGATTTACCGTCGTATTACGCCTGGCAGAAACGCCCGGCCCAGCAGCGCTTCGACGACATCAACGCCTGGTTCGCCCCGCTCGCGCCCCTGTTCGACGCGCTCGCACTGGTGCTGCGCCTGCTGCGCGATTCGGGCGGTCCCGTTAAAATGATCGCCATCGCCGGCAGCTATCAACAAATGCTGCAAGGTAAGGTGTACCAGATGCTGCGCCTGACCCTCGATGAAAAATCGGGGGCGATCCCTGAAATCTCTGCCAACAAATACATGCTGTGGGTGCGGTTTACCACCCAGGGCGGCGACCTCAAGCCGAAACCGCTCGAGGACGATGTGCCGTTCGAACTCACGCTGTGCAATTTTTGAAGTGCGAATCATCCACCATGACAGTCGTATCCTGCCCTACCTGCGCCGCCAAAGTCGAATGGACCGAGGCCAGTAAATACCGCCCGTTCTGCTCCGAGCGTTGCAAGCAAATCGACCTGGGCGCCTGGGCCGAAGAAAAATACACGATTCCCGCGGCGACGCCGACGGACCCGCTGGACGACCCGCTGGCGTAGCAACGCGTCGCTCTAGACAGTCACCCCCACCGGCACCACGATCGGCCCGTTGCCGTTGGCGTAGCGGTCCATGAACAACCCTTCCAGGCCAATCTCCGGCTGGCGGGCGCTGACCAGGTCGGCCAATACCCTGCCCGAGCCGCACGCCATGGTCCAGCCCAGCGTGCCGTGGCCCGTATTCAAGAACAGGTTGCGATACGGCGTCGGCCCGATCAGCGGGGTGCCGTCCGGCGTCATCGGCCGCAGGCCGCACCAGAACTGCGCCTGGCTGGTGTCGCCGCCGTGCGGGAACAGGTCCGTCACCGAGTGTTCCAGGGTGTCGCGGCGCGCCTGTCGCAAACTCAGATCGTAGCCGGCGATTTCCGCCGTGCCGCCCACGCGGATGCGGTCGCCCAGCCGCGTGATGGCCACCTTGAAGGTCTCGTCCATCACCGTCGACTCGGGCGCGCCGGCGGCGTCGACCACGGGCATGGTGATCGAATAGCCCTTGACGGGATAGACGGGAAGGCGGATGCCCAGTTGCCGGGCCAGCAGCGGCGAATAGCTGCCCAGCGCCAGCACGAAGGCGTCGGCGGTGAGCTCGCCGTCGGCCGTGACGACCGAGGTGATCCTGTCGCCCGTCGTCACCAGGCGCGAGATGGTCACGCCCTGGCGGAACTGCACGCCGCGTTCCCTGGCCAGTTCGGCCAGCCGCTGGGTGAACTTGAAGCAGTCGCCCGTCTCGTCGCCGGGCAGCTGCAAGCCGCCGACAAATTTGCCGCGGACGTTCTTCAGGGCCGGCTCGTAGCGTTCGCAGCCGGGCGCATCGAGCAGCGCGTACGGCACCTTGTACCGGTCGAGCACGGCGATGTCGCCGGCCGAGCCGTCGAGCTGTTGCTGGGTGCGGAACAACTGCAGGGTGCCCTTGCTGCGCTCGTCGTAGGCGATGCCCGTGTCGTGGCGCAGCTGGACCAGGCAGTCGCGCGAATACTCGGCCAGGCGCACCATGCGGCCCTTGTTGATCTCGTAGCTTTTCTGGTTGCAGTTGCCCAGCATCTGGAACATCCAGCGCCACATGTCGGCGTCGAACGCAGGCCGCAGCACCAGTGGACTGTGGCGCATCATCAGCCACTTGACCGCCTTGGCGGGCACCCCCGGCCCCGCCCACGGCGCCGCATAGCCGGGCGAGACCTCGCCGGCGTTGGCGAAGCTCGTTTCCATCCCGGGTGCACTCTGGCGGTCGATGACGGTCACTTGGTGGCCCGCCTCGGCCAGGTAGTAGGCGGAGGTGGTGCCGATGACGCCACTTCCCAGGACGATGATGTTCACGTGCGACCCCTTGCAGATGTTAGAGAGCGGGCGCCGCGGCCGGCGGGTGGGCCGGCGCAGGGGCGGAGTAACGCAACTGGTCAAGCCATTCAAGCAGGGGAATCGTGGCTGGCAGCAGGGGCGCGACGGCCACCTTGCCCTGCCACGCAAAGGCCTGCCCCTCCAGGCCCTGCGGCGCGCCGCGCCAGGCGCGGCTGATATAGAAATGCAGGCGCACGTGAGCGTGTTCGTACACGTGTTCGACCCCGCACCACGGTTCGGCGCTGTCGATCATCAAGCCCAGCTCTTCGAGAAATTCGCGCTGCAAGGCGGCGAACAAGGCTTCGCCCGGCTCGACTTTCCCGCCCGGGAATTCCCAGTAACCGGCATACGGTTTACCGGCGGGGCGCTGGCCCAGCAGCACGTCGCCATTGGGCTGCACCAGGATGCCGACGACGACATCGATGGGACCTGCGGCCGGCGCCGGTGCGCCGCTCATGCGGCGGGACCCTCGGCCAGCTTGCCCGCGTAATCCTTGGCGAACTGCCAGGCCACCCGGCCCGAGCGCGAACCGCGCTGCAGGGCCCAGCGCAGGGCCTCGGCGCGCGCCTGCCCGATCTGCGCGGCGTCGCAGCCGAAACTGGCCAGCCAGTGGCCGACGATGTCGAGGTAGTCGTCCTGCTTGAACGGGTAGAACGACAGCCACAGGCCGAAGCGCTCGGACAGCGAGATTTTTTCCTCGACCGTCTCGCCCGGATGCAGGTCGCCGTTGTCGTCGCTGGAATAGCCGGCGTTGTCGCTCATCCGCTCGGGCATCAGGTGGCGGCGGTTGGAGGTGGCGTAGATCAGCACATTGTCCGACTGCGCGGCGATCGAGCCGTCCAGCGCCACCTTCAGGGCTTTGTAGCCGCTCTCGCCTTCCTCGAACGAGAGGTCGTCGCAGAACACGATGAAGCGCTCGGGCCGGCCAGCCACCAGTTCGACGATGTCGGCCAGGTCGGCCAGGTCGGCCTTGTCCACTTCGATCAGGCGCAGGCCGTCGCCGGCGAACTGGTTCAGGCAGGCCTTGATCAGGGAAGACTTGCCGGTGCCGCGCGCGCCCGTCAGCAGCACGTTGTTGGCGGGGCGCCCATGGACGAACTGGCGGGTGTTCTGCTCGATCTGCAGCTTCTGGCTGGCGATGTTGTGCAGGTCGTCCAGAGTGATGGCGGCGGCATGCGTCACCGGTGCCAGGTGGCCATGGCCGTTGCGCTTTTTCCAGCGGAAGGCGAAGCTGCGCCGCCAGTCCGGCTCGCGCGGGGGCGCCGGCGGCAGCACCGCTTCGACGCGCGCCAGCAGGGCTTCGGCGCGCACCAGGAACTGCTCGAGCGGCGTCATCGCTTACGAGCGGTAGTCGGCGTTGATCGTCACGTACTCGTGCGACAGGTCGCAGGTCCAGACGGTGGCGGCGGCGGCGCCGCGGCCGAGCGTGACGCGCACCAGGATTTCGCTTTGCTTCATGACGCGCTGGCCATCGGCTTCCTGGTAATCGGGATTGCGCCCGCCGCTTTTTGCCACCCAGACGTCGTCGAGGTACAGGTCGAGCAGGTTGACGTCGAGGTCATCGACGCCGGCGTAGCCGATGGCGGCGAGGATGCGGCCCAGGTTCGGGTCGGAGGCGAAGAACGCCGTCTTCACCAGCGGCGAGTGGGCGATGGCGTAGGCGATCTTGCGGCATTCCTCGACCGACTGGCCCTGCTCGACGGTGATGGTGATGAACTTGGTGGCGCCTTCGCCGTCGCGGATGATCTGCTGGGCCAGGTTGCGCGAAATGTCGGTGACGGCGTCGCGCAGGGCGCGGTAGTCGTCCGAGTCGGTGCTGTCGATGACCAGCGTGCCGGCGCCGGTGGCGATGAGCATGAAGGAATCGTTGGTCGAGGTGTCGCCGTCGATGGTGATGCAGTTGAACGACTGGTCGGCCGCGTGGCGCACCAGCTCATCGAGCACGCCTTGCGCCACCGTCGCATCGAAGGCCAGGTAACCCAGCATGGTGGCCATGTTCGGCTTGATCATGCCGGCGCCCTTGCTGATGCCCGTCATGGTGACGCTGTGACCGCCAATGCGCACCGTGCGCGAGGCCGCTTTCGGCTGGGTGTCGGTGGTCATGATGGCTTCGGCCGCGTTGAACCAGTTGTCCGCGGTCAGATTGGCGATGGCGGCGGGCAGGCCGGCGACGATTTTTTCGACCGGCAGGGGCTCGAGAATGACGCCGGTGGAGAACGGCAAAATCTGTTCCGGCGCGCAGTCCAGCAGCGCGGCCAGCGCGGTGCAGGTTTGCTGCGCGTTGGCCAGGCCCGCTTCGCCCGTGCCCGCATTGGCGTTGCCCGTATTGACCAGCAGCGCGCGGATCGGCGCGCCGCCCGCCGTCACCGCGGCCAGGTGGGCTTTGCTCAGTTGCACGGGAGCGGCGCAGAAGCGGTTCCTGGTGAAGACGCCGGCGACGGTGGCGCCGTCGGCCAGGCGCATCACCAGCACGTCCTTGCGGCCCGGTTTCTTGATGCCGGCCTGGGCGTACCCGATCTCGATGCCAGCGACAGGTTTCAGTTCAGCGGCGACGGGCAGCGGGGAGTTGACGGCCATGGCGATCTCAATCAAAAAAAAGTCAAAAAACGAAGGAAAAACACGAGCCGCTATTGTAACGCGTCACCCGTCCAATGCCATCTGCCCGCGTCCGCCATCAGAGCCTGGCCCCGAACTGAACCGGCTTGCGCGAACCTCAGCGGGATCGTGAAACGCCCCGGCATCGCAGGTGAACTCGCCAGATCATGGAGAACGTGCATGAACGTTTGAGGTTTTTTCTTGTCTGTCAGCCCATCGAGTAAAGTATTGGCATGGGAAATTAATCTTGCTCACTACCGATCACGGATCTATGAAACTACTCAAGCAATTGGTCATGACCTCGCTCATCTGCCTAACCCAGGCGGCCCATGGCGCCGGCCCGCTGGTGCTGTACACCGATTTTGGCACCAAGGATGGCGCCGTCTCGGAAATGAAAGGCGTCGCCTACAGCGTGTCACCCAAACTATTGATTTCCGATCTGAGCCATGAATCGCCGGAGTCGATTTTTGCGGGCGCCTATCGTTTACACCAGGTATCGCCTTACTGGCAATCCGGCACCGTCTTCGTGACCGTCATCGATCCCGGCGTTGGCACCGAACGCTTGTCGGTGGTCCTGAAAACCAAAAAAAATCACTATTTTGTCGGCCCCAACAATGGTTTGCTCACGTTCGTGGCGGAGCACGAAGGGATTGCCGAAGTACGGCAGATCGATGAAACAATCAACCGCTTGAAAGGCTCGGAAGACTCCCACACCTTCCACGGACGCGATGTATTCGGCTATACAGGTGCACGACTGGCGTCGGGAAAAATCCGCTTCGAGCAGGTCGGCCCCCGAATTTCCGCAGATCGCCTGGTATTGATCCCCTATTTGAAGCCATCGCACACCGGCAACGTGGTCAAGGGGATGATCCCGGTGCTTGACGTTCAGTACGGCAATGTCTGGAGCAATATACCGAAGACCATGTTCGACCGCCTCGGCGTCAAGATCGGTGACCCGGTGCAGGTGCGTATTTATCACGGCAAGGATCTGGTCGATCAACTGGTCGCCCCGTATCAAAACACGTTTGGTGAAGTGCCTGTCGGCAAACCGCTCGTGTATGTGAACAGTTTGATGAATATTTCCGTCGCCCTGAACCTGGGAAGCTATGCTGCGGAACATAAAATTGAATCTGGCGTGGACTGGTTGATCGATGTGACGCCGCTGGATCGATAGGCGCGGACGTGGCAGAGGTTTTTATAGATGGCCTCAAGGCGCGCACCGGGGCAGGTGACTTTCGGGTCCATTAAGTTGATAATGGAAAATATTTTCAACTTGATCATTCAATCGTGAAACCATCCTTCCTGTTCGCCGCCGTCGCCGTCCTTGCCGCCACCGTCCATGCCGCGCCCGCCACGGCGCCCAAACCGCCGTCCCCGCCCGGCCCGGTGGCCAAGGCCATGTCGGCGATGGCGCAGGAATTGAGCGGGGCCACGCCGGTGTCGCTGCCGCCCCAGCAGCGGCTGGACGCATTGCTGCAGTTTCGCCACACGCCCGCCACTGCCGCCCTGCTGGAAAAAATCTACGGCAGCACGCCCGCCTGGACCCTCAGCCGGCTGCCGGCCGGTCCCGGCGCGGCCAATTACCGGGGCGTGCTGGCGCCCTTGCATTTCAGGGACGGCGACGGCAGCACGGTCGACTGGGCGGCGTTCCCCGTCGATTTCGCCGTCGGCGGCGATGGCCGCAGCGTGGACGTCACCGGCAGCTGGCCGCAGATGGCGGGCAGCGACAAGGACGTGCGGGTGACGCTGAGCGGCTTGAAGCTGGCCCTGCAGCAGCAGCGCAGCGCCGACCTGCTGTGGTTCGGCAGCGGCACCGTCGACATCGACAGCGTGGCGTTCGAGCCGCAGGCGCGTGGCACCACTGCAGCCGGACCGCGCATCGCCTTCGAGGGCATCCGCATCAACTACGCCCTGCGCGACCAGCAAAGCCGCGGCGAAATGGCTTACCAGTTCGACGTGCGCCGGCTGGGCATCGGCGCGGAGGGCGTCGACAACATCAAGATCGCCACCCGGCTGACCTCGATCGACCGCCAGAGCCTGCTCGAGCTGCAAAAATATGGCGCCTCGACGGCGGCCATTGGCGGCACACCGGAGCAGAGAATGGCGCAGATGCGGCCCCTGTTCAGAAGCCTGGCGCGCGGCGCGATCCGCAGCGGCACCGCCCTCGAAATCGATGAAATCAGCGCCAGCTTCCACGGCCAGAGCGTGCGCGCCAGTGGCCGCGTGAGCCTGGAAGGGGCGCTTGAAGCGGACGCCGACAATGCCGCCGTGCTGCTGAAAAAACTGGCGCTGCGCCTGTCCGTGAAAGCGCCGCTGGCGCTGCTGCGCGAGGTGTCGACGGCGATGGCCGAGATCCAGGTGCGGGCGAAGAACAATGGCCAGGCCGACCCGCAGGCGGTGGCCCAACTGGCCGGCACCATGAACGACCTGGCGCTGGGCAAAATGGTCTCGAGCGGCTTCGTGCGCCTCGACGGCGACACCCTCTCGAGCGAGATCGTGTACAACGCCGCGCAGGGACTGCGCATCAACGGCAAGGCAGCGCCGCTGCCGCCCATGCCGGGCACGGGCACGGGCACGGGCACGGGCAGCGTGGCGGCCGCGTCGCCGCAGATGATGCAGGCGCGCCGCATCGACGCGCGCTGCGTGCTGCCGGCTTATCCGGACGATGTCGTCAAGGCCGACGCGCCCCTCGCGCTGTCCATGCGGCTGCTGGTGAAGGCCGACGGCAGCGTGCGCAACGTCACCCTCGCCTCGCCCAGCAACCGGCCCGACTACGATCAGGCGGCGCTGGCGGCGGCCGCCCGCTGCGTCTACATTCCCGCGCTGCGCAACGGCCAGCCGGTCGATGTGCCGGTGCTGTGGAAAGTGGTGCGCGAAGCGGGCAGCACGCGCCCCTGAGCGCTTGTCTTCGATCGACTGAAAGGGGCGGCGACGCATGTCCGAGACACAACGCGATATTTTAAGTACGTGTTTTTCGCTGGCCATCATTGTGCTGGCGGCCTTCGTCACGCAGCGCTTTTTCCTGCCGGTGGTGTGGGCCGGCATCTTGTGCATCGCCACCTGGCCCATGTTCGCGCGGCTGCTGCGGCTGTTCAACGGCCGCCAGATCGTCGCCGCCCTGGCCGCCACCGTGATTGCGGCCCTGCTGTTCATCGTGCCGCTGGCAGTGGCCCTGAGCGAGGCGACGCACGAGGCGCCGGCGCTGGCGGCGCTGATCGCCGACGCCAACAACAACGGCCTGGCGGCGCCCGCCTGGCTGCTGCGCATTCCCATGGCCGGCGTCACCGTCCATGACTGGTGGAGCACCACCCTGGGGCAGCCGCACGGCATTGCCCACCTGCTGCAGGACGGCTCGGTGGCGCGCCTGAAAAGCGCCAGCGAGGTGCTGCGCAATGTGGGCGCGCACCTGGTGCACCGTCTGATCGACATCGGCTTCGCCTTCGTCACCCTGTTCTTCTTTTACAAGGACGGCCCCGCGCTGGTGCGCCAGCTTGAGGCCATCGGCAGCGACTGCATGGGCCGCCCGCGCTGGACGCTGTACGCCACCAAGGTGCCCACCGCCGTGCGCGCCACCGTCAACGGGCTGGTGCTGGTGGGCCTGGCCGAGGGGCTGCTGCTGGGGATCGTGTATGCCTTCGCCGGGGTGCCCTCGAGCGTGCTGTGGGGCGCCGCCACCGGCATCCTCGCCATCATCCCGTTCGGCGCGCCCGTCGCCTTCCTCGCCGTGGCCGCTGTTCTGGCCATCGGCGGCCACCTGGTGGCGGCCGTCGTCGTCATCGTCGCCGGCACCACGGTGCTGTTCATCGCCGACCATTTCGTCCGCCCCACCATCATCGGCAACGCCACCGCCCTGCCCTTCCTGGCAGTATTGTTCGGCATCCTGGGCGGCGTCGAAACGCTGGGCCTGGTGGGCCTGTTCATCGGCCCCGTGGTCATGACCTTGTTCGTCACCCTGTGGCACGAAGAAAACCTGTTCGGCCCCGGCGTCAAGCCGGGCCATTGAGACCGACAAGGGGGGCGCAGCCCCAGCACAAGCCCGATCGCAAAAGTAGGGTTTCACTTTTGTTTGATTCCCCGAGGCGAACGTTGATCTGAATCGGGTTTGCGTATACTGAAAAAGCCCCACGGCTCTGCCGGGGGGCTTTTTTATCTGACTAACACAAACAAAAGTAGGGTTTCACTTTTGTTTGATTCCCCGAGGCGAACGTTGATCCTGAATCGGGTTTGCGTATACTGAAAAAGCCCCACGGCTCTGCCGGGGGGCTTTTTTATCTGACTAACACAAACAAAAGTAGGGTTTCACTTTTGTTTGATTCCCCGAGGCGAACGTTGATCCGAATCGGGGTTGCGTATACTGAAAAAGCCCCCCGGCTCTGCCGGGGGCTTTTTTATCTGGCTAACACAAACAAAAGTAGGTTTTCACTTTTGTTTGATTAACTCAACTTTCCATGACACGCCTTGAACTTCTTGCCGCTACCGCAAGGGCAAGCGTCATTGCGTCCCACCTTCATGCCGTTGTAGGTCGTGGCCGGGTCATCGACAGCGTTGACTTCACCGGGCGCCGGCGCCAGCAGTTCTTCCGGGGTGGCGTTCGGCTGGTAGTCGGCGTGCTGGTAGCTGATGTTTTCCAGGTGTGCCTGCTGCTCGGCCATGGCCGCTTCGGCAGCGTCCACTTCTTCGCGTGACTGGATGCGCACCTGCATGATCTGGCGGATCACTTCGTTCTTGATCTCGTCGAGCATGCTGCCGAACAGTTCGAACGCTTCGCGCTTGTATTCCTGCTTCGGGTTCTTCTGGGCGTAGCCGCGCAGGTGGATACCCTGGCGCAGGTGGTCCAGCGCCGCCAGGTGTTCGCGCCAGTGGCTGTCGACAGCCTGCAGCATGACGCTGCGCTCGAAGCCGCCGAACGATTCCTTGCCGACGATGGCGATTTTTGCATCGTACGACGCGTTCGCCGCTGCCTGCACCTTCTCGAGGATGTCCTCGTCGGTGATGTTGGCATCGGCCGCCAGCGCTTGCGCCAGTGGCACCGGCAGGCTCCACTCGTTGGCCAGGGCGTTTTCCAGCGCCGGGATATCCCACTGCTCTTCGACCGATTCGGCCGGCACGTGGATGCGCACGACATCGTTGAACACACCCGCGCGCAGCGAGGCGATCAGATCGGAAATATCGAGCGTTTCCAGCAGTTCGTTACGCTGGGTGTAGATCACCTTGCGCTGATCATTGGCGACGTCGTCGTATTCGAGCAGCTGCTTGCGCACGTCGAAGTTACGCGCTTCGACCTTGCGCTGCGCCGTCTCGATCGAACGCGTGACCATGCCCGCTTCGATCGGTTCGCCTTCCGGCATCTTCAGGCGGTCCATGATCTGGCGCACGCGGTCGCCCATGAAAATGCGCAGCAGGCTGTCGTCGAGCGACAGGTAGAAGCGCGAAGAACCGGGATCGCCCTGGCGCCCCGAACGGCCGCGCAACTGGTTGTCGACGCGGCGCGATTCGTGCCGCTCGGTGCCGACGATGTGCAGGCCGCCGGCACCCACCACGTGTTCGTTGAGCGATTTCCACTCGTTGCGGATGGTGTCGGCCTGGGCTGCTTTCTCGGCGGCGGACAGGCTCTCGTTGGCGTCGATGAACTGGATCTGCTTTTCGACGTTACCGCCAAGGACGATGTCGGTGCCGCGGCCTGCCATGTTGGTGGCGATGGTGATCATCTTCGGCCGTCCCGCCTGGGCGATGATCTCCGCTTCGCGGGCGTGCTGCTTGGCGTTGAGGACGTTGTGGGGGAGCCCGGCGCCGGTCAGGATACCGGAGAGCAGCTCCGAGTTTTCGATCGACGTGGTGCCCACCAGGACGGGCTGGCCCCTTTCGAAGCAGTCGCGGATATCGACCAGCATGGCGCCGTATTTTTCCTGCGACGTCTTGTAGACCTGGTCCTGGCGGTCCTTGCGCTGCGACGGACGGTTGGGCGGAATCACCACCGTCTCGAGGCCGTAGATTTCCTGGAATTCGTACGCTTCCGTGTCGGCCGTGCCGGTCATGCCCGACAGCTTGCCGTACATGCGGAAGTAGTTCTGGAACGTGATCGAGGCCAGCGTCTGGTTCTCGTTTTGAATGCGCACGCCCTCTTTCGCCTCGACCGCCTGGTGCAGGCCGTCCGACCAGCGCCGGCCCGTCATCAGGCGGCCAGTAAATTCATCGACGATGACGACTTCGTCGTTTTGCACCACGTAGTGCTGGTCCTTGTGGAACAGCGCATGGGCACGCAGCGCCGCATACAAATGGTGGATCAGGGTGATGTTGGCGGCGTCGTAGAGCGAGGCGCCTTCCGGCAGCAGGCCCATCTTGGTGAGGATCGCTTCGGCCTTTTCGTGGCCCGCTTCCGTCAGCAGCACGGTGTGGGCTTTTTCGTCGCGCGTGTAGTCGCCGGCGACTTCGACAACGCCCTTGCCGTCGGGGGTCTCTTCGCCCACCTGCAAGGTCAGCATCTGCGGCAGCGCATTGATCTGCACGTACAGGTCGGTGTGGTTCTCGGCCTGGCCGGAGATGATCAGCGGGGTGCGCGCTTCATCGATCAGGATCGAGTCGACTTCATCGACGACGGCGAAGTTCAGGCCCCGCTGGACCCGCTCCGACTTGTCGTAGACCATATTGTCACGCAGGTAGTCGAAGCCGAATTCGTTGTTGGTACCGTAGGTGATGTCGGCGGCGTAGGCGGCCTGCTTGGTGTCGTGGTCCATCTGCGACAGGTTCACCCCCGTCGTCAGGCCCAGCCAGCCGTACAGGCGGCCCATCCACTCGGCATCGCGCTGGGCCAGGTAGTCGTTGACGGTGATGACGTGCACGCCCTTGTCGGACAGCGCGTTGAGGTAGGTCGGCAGGGTCGCCATCAGGGTCTTGCCCTCGCCCGTGCCCATTTCGGCGATTTTGCCGAAGTGCAGGACCATGCCACCGATCATCTGCACATCGAAATGGCGCATTTTCAGCACGCGGCGCGCCGCTTCGCGGCAGACGGCGAACGCCTCCGGCAGCAAATCGTCGAGCGAGGTGCCGGCGGCGACCCGCTTCTTGAACTCCGGCGTTTTCGCCTGCAGCTCGGCATCCGACAGGGCTTCCATCTGCGCTTCGAGCGCATTGATCTGGGCCACCGTCTTTTTGTATTGCTTAAGCAGACGCTGGTTGCGGCTGCCGAAAATCTGGGTCAGTAATGACATGCTTAAATTCTTGAAAAATGCGCCGCGAAAAAGAGCTGGAGTCGTAACACGAAGTTACCGGATACCAGCCGCCATTGGCAAAAAGAGAGTGATTTTATCACGCGATCCTGCCCCACTTGGGGTTATCCCGCGCGATAACAAGTGCGCCTGGTAAAGAAAGTTGTCGAATTGCTCCGCCGGGTGGCAGCCCGCCACCAGCGCGGCGCCCTCCTGTGTTATGTTGTGCATCATGCGCTTTACCACTCCAGATCAACGCGGCGGCCACATTTACGGCACCCGTTCTCGCCAGACCTCGATCGGGGCCACCGATTTTTTAAGCGGCAACGCGCGCATGGCCAGCCTGTTGCCCACCGCCATGCGCATGGCGCGCCTGCAGAAAGACTGCGCCGACGCCCTGCCGCCCATGTTCGCCAATTGCGACGTGCTCTCGTTCGAAGAAGCGCAGCTGGTGCTGGCGGTGCCCACCTCGGCCGTCGCGGCCAAGCTCAAGCAGCAGGTGCCGAAGCTGCAGGGCGCCCTCCAGCAACGGGGCTGGCAAGTCGACCAGATCAGGCTCAAGGTGCAGGTGACACGCTCGATCGCCCCGGTGGTGCACACGCGCCAGCTCGATTTTCCGCAAACGGCCGTGCAAGCGTTCGCCCAACTGGGCGACGAGTTGCCCGACACACCGCAAAATGCCCGCCTGATCGCCGCCATCAAGGCGATGGCCGCGCGCCGGCGTTAATGATACGGCTTTACTGCAAAACCCCGTAAAATCGTATCATTTTAAACACTCAAGTGAGCGCCCACTCGCGCGCCATTTGCCGGATATACGACTGGGGCGCGACGGCGGCGCGGTCGTAACTGACGATTTCGTAGGCCGCAGGGTCCTTGAGCAATTCGAGCAGCAGCAGGTTGTTCAGGCCGTGCCCCGATTTGTGGGCGCTGTAACTGGCCAACAAGGGATGGCCCACCAAATACAAGTCACCGATGGCGTCGAGAATCTTGTGGCGCACGAATTCGTCTTCGTAGCGCAAGCCGTCCGAATTGAGGATCCGGTATTCGTCCATGACGATGGCGTTTTCCAGCGAGCCGCCGCGCGCCAGGCCCATCCCCCTTAAACTTTCCACATCCTGCATGAAGCCGAAGGTGCGCGCGCGCGCCACGTCGTGGACGTAGGACACGACGCCGAAGTCGACCGAGGCGCGCTGGGTGGTGCCGTCGACCGCCGGGTGGTTAAATTCGATATAAAAATCGAGCTTGAAACCGTCGTGGGGCGACAGTCGCGCCCATTTTTCCTGCGCCCCCGTGCCCTGGCGCACCTCGACATCCTTGAGCACGCGAATGAATTTTTTCGGCGCCTCCTGCTCTTGCAGGCCGGCCTGCTGCAGCAGGTAGACGAAGGACGCGGCCGAGCCGTCCATGATGGGAATTTCCTCGGCGGACACGTCGACATACAGATTGTCGATGCCCAGTCCCGCGCAGGCCGACATCAGGTGCTCGACCGTGGAGACGCGGGCGGCGCCCTTGATCAACACAGACGCCATGCGGGTGTCGCCCACCACGCCCGCGCTGGCGGGAAACTCGACGACGGGGTCGAGATCGACGCGGCGGAACACGATGCCCGTATCGACGGCGGCCGGGCGCAGGCTGAGCACGACCTTGGTGCCCGAATGCAAGCCGACCCCGGTGGTGCGCACGGGATGCTTGAGGGTTGTTTGCTTTAACATGGGGCGATTATATCCAGTTTGAAATACTGCCGTGCTCAGGGATGTTCCGCCTCGGCATGGCTGCCCTCGTGGCGCAACAGGTACAGTCCGCTGCCAATGATAATCGCCGCGCCCACCATGGTATAGCGGTCGGGCAGCGTGTTCCACAACAGCCAGTCGAAGCCCACCCCGAAGGCGAGCGCCGTGTATTCGAACGGCGCCACCTTCGACGCTTCGCCGTAGCCGAACGCTTCGGTGATGGCCAGTTGCCCCAGGAAGCCGCTGACGGCCAGCGCGCACAGCAGGCCGGTATCGCTGGCGCGCACGGCCACCCAGTGGGGCGCGGCCAGCGCGCCCGCGCCGATCGCAATGAACAGCATCAGCCACAGCACCATGTGCTCGCTGCGATCGGTGCGCGAGAGGATGCGCGCCGAAATGGCCGACACCGCATACATGGCGGCCGCGCCCAGCACGGCCAGCCCGCCCAGGGTCAGCATGCCGGCGCCGCTGGGGCGCAGCACCACCAGCACGCCGACCAGGCCGACGACGATGGCGGCCCAGCGCGCGGCATTGACGGTTTCCTTCAAAAACAGCACGGACAGGGCGGTGATCAGGGCGGGCGCGATAAAAAAGATCGAATACGCCTCGGCCAGCGACAGCGTCTGGATGCCGAAGGCGAACAGCGACAGCATGGCGATGCCCAGCACGCCGCGCATCAGGTGCATGCCCCAGCGCACCTTGAACATGGCGCCGAACGCGCCGCGCCAGCCCACGTAGGCCAGCACCAGCGGCAGCGAGGTGAGCGCGCGCAGCGCCGCCACCTGCATGGCCGGGTAGGTGCCCGAGAGCAGTTTCATGCAGGTGTCCATGACGGAAAACAGGGCCACCGCGCACAGCATGGCGTAGATGCTGCGCAGGTTGCTGGTGCGAATGAGGGTGCTGGCCATCGGGGCCTTCTAAAAAATCAGCGATAAAAAAACGGCGCCGCGGCGCCGTTGGTGCAGCCTGGGATAAATCTTAGCCCAGCTGTTCGAGCAGCGTGTCAGCGCCCGATACTTTCAGGCCGCCGCCCTGCTCGACGTTCAATTGCTTGACGACGCCGTCTTCGACCAGCAGCGAGTAACGCTGCGAGCGCGTGCCCATGCCATGCTTGGAGAAGTCCGCATCGAGGCCCAGCGCTTTGCTGAAGTCGGCGTTACCGTCGGCCATCATGCGCACGATGCCAGTGGCTTTCTGATCGCGGCCCCAGGCGCCCATGACGAAGGCGTCGTTGACGGAGATGCACCAGATTTCATCGACGCCCTTGGCCTTGAAGGCGTCGGCGTGGGCGACGTAGCCGGGCACGTGCTGGGCCGAGCAGGTTGGCGTGAACGCGCCTGGCAGACCGAAGATGGCGATTTTCTTGCCCTTGACGAGGTCGGCGGCCTGGAACTGGTTCGGTCCCAGCGCGCAGCCGGCGGTTTCGGTTTCGATGAATTCTGCGAGCGTGCCGTCTGGCAGGGTATCGCCAACTTGGATGGTCATGGTGGACTCCTGGATGTTGTTGTAGGGTGAAATAGCCCGGCGCCACAGTGCGCCGGGAGATGCGCCTGAGAGTATGCCTGATCCGCACAAACCGTGCAGGGATCGTCCCGCCGCGCCGCCGTCTCAGCAGGCGGCCGCGCGCTCGGCGACGAGCCGCAGCAGCTGGTCCGGCGCAATCGGCCGCGCGATCAAGTACCCCTGCAGGCAGTGGCAGCCCATGCCGCCCAGGGCGGCCGCCTGCGCCGCCGTTTCGACCCCTTCGGCCACCACTTCCAGGCCCAGGCTGTGGCCCATGCCGACGATGGTGCTGACCAGGCTGCGGCTGCGCGCGTTGCGCTCGATGTCCATCACGAAGGAGCGGTCGATCTTGAGCGTGTCGATGCGAAAGCGGGTCAGGTAGCTGAGCGAGGAATAACCGGTGCCGAAGTCGTCGAGGGAAATCCGCACCCCCATCGCGCTCAACCGGCCCAGCACCGCCTGCGCGTTGACGCGGCCGTCGATCAGCACCCGCTCGGTCAGCTCCAGTTCCAGCTGGGGCGCCGCCAGCGCGTAGCGCGCCAGCACGCGCTCGACCAGGTCGATGAAGCCAGGGTCGGCCAGCTGGCGCGGCGAGACGTTCACACTGACGGCGATGTCGCCTGCCGCGCCGTTCCCCGCGCGCAGCTGGCGGCAGGCTTCATCGAGCACCCAGGCGCCCAGCTCGATGATCAGGTCGGTCTCCTCGGCGACGGGGATGAAGCGGTCGGGCGACACGATGCCCAGCGTGGGGCTGGTCCAGCGCAGCAGGGCCTCGACCTTTTTCAACTCGCCGCTGGTGGTATCGACGATGGGCTGGTACAGCACGTGCAGTTCGCCCTCCCTGATCGCGCGGCGCAGCGCCGCATCAATGGCCAGGGCATCCCTGGCGCTGGCGTTCATGGCGGGATCGAATACGCGCAGCATGCCGCGCCCGCTCTTCTTGACTTCATACATGGCCGTTTCGGCAGTATTGATCAGGGTTGCGGCATCCTCGCCGTGCTGCGGGCAGCAGGCCAGGCCGATGCTGGCCGACACCGTCACGGTCTGAAAATCGATCACCAGGCCGGCCCGCAAGGCCGCCAGCACGAGGGCGCCGCAGGCGCTGGCAAGATCGCCAATGACGCTGCCAGCGGGAGGGCGCAGGACGATGACGAATTTATCGCCGTTGAGGCGGGCCAGGCAGTCTTGCGGGCCCAGTTGTCCCCGCAAGACTTCACCCACCTGCCTGAGCAGTTGGTCGCCCACCGCGTGGCCGAAGCAGTCGTTGATGCGCTGGAAGCGGTCGAGGTCGATGAACAGCACGGCGTAATGGGCGACAGGCGCCTTCTCGATCGCCTGCAGCAGGCCGAAGCGGTTGAGCGCACCGGTCAGGCTGTCGTGGCGCGCCTGGTGGAACAGCTGTGCATCTTTCTTCTTGCGCTCGCTGACATCGATCAGCTGCAGGCTGAAGAAGCGCAGCCCCCCTTCGTCGAAGCGCGCGGCAATCACGTCGAGCGGCAGTTCGCTACCGTCCTTGCGGATCAACACCGTCTCCACCGGCGCGAGCACGCCGGCCGGCTCTCGCGGGCGGTCCAGCCAGTCCTGTACCAGCGCCGGCAGCGGCCCGTCGATCAGGTCCGACAGTAGCTGGCCGTGGAGCGCGGCCGGCGTGGCGTAGCCCAGCTTGGCAGCGCAGCGCTGGCTGGCCTCGACAACGCGAGCATCCCGGTCGACCACCAGCAGGGCACTGGCAAGGCTGTCGAGCTTGTGCGCATAGCGGCGCCGTATCTTTTCCTGTACCGCGCTGAGCACGCCTAACAAGGTCAGTGTCTTGACGGCGACCAGAAACAGCAGCCACGCGGTGAAATCGAGCGCCAACCACCCCAGTGCAGTGGACAGATTGAACAGGCCGCGAATGAGCAGCAGGCATCCCAACAGGCGATAGACGCTGCCTTGGCGCACCAACTGGAAGCCGGCCCACCCCATGGCCACACCGAGCGCGGCCGCGGTGGACTGCTCGATCGAGGACGGCCAGGCCAGCCAGCACAAGGTCAGCACCAGCCAGATCGCACCGGCAACGAGCGTGGCGGGCCGCCACGCGCTACGGCGCAGGCCGCCGAGAAAATACGCCGTTCCAGCCCACAGTGCGGTGACGGCGATGGTCAGTGCAAGGGCGGCAATGGGCGGTTTGAGCGGATGGTCCGGCACCGCGAACCACAGCAAGGCGGTGGACGACAGGCTCAGTTGGCTCACTGCCCAGAATAGGGCTTGCCACTCGCTGCGCTGCCGAAACCAGACCAGGGACAGCATGAAACACAAACTGACATCGACTGCAAGGGAAAACAGGAAGTAGGTTTCAGCGGTCGCGGGCATCGGCATTCAGACAATTGCTGGGGGAGTACCCAGGTGCGCGATACAGCATGATGCTGCCATCGCTATTAACAGACAAACATAGAGGTCCGAGTGTAGTCCACACCGGGGCAACAGTAAAACAATGCTTGTCAGTAACTGATAGTTATTAATGACGATATACCATTAGGAGCATTTGTGCTGACATCGGCCCATCCAACAACAAAAAAGGGGCCCGGCAGTGCCGGTCCCCTTTCTTTGGATGCTGCCACGCGCCTTCAGCGGCATGGCGCTCTCCGCCCCTTGGCTACTGGCGCTTAGTCCGCCTGCTTGCGCAGGAAAGCCGGAATATCGTAGGTCTCGACGCCATTGCGCTGCATTGCCTGGACCTGCTCGGAGGCCTGCTCGCGGCGCCATACGGCGGGCTGCTTCATGCCGTCGACGGCGGCGTGGCCGGCCGAGGCCGAGCCCATGGTGACGCCGGCCGACGCCGACAGGCCGCCGCCCGACGCCATCATCGGCTGCGCGCCGAGGCCGCCGTGGGTGCCGGTACGCAGCATCGGCTGCTGCACCAGCTGGATGGCTTTCTTGGCTTTGCCCAGGCCGGTGGCGACGACGGTGACGCGGATGTCGTCGCCCATCGCGTCGTCGTAGGCGATGCCCTGGGCGATCGAAGCATCAGGGGCGGCAAAGGCGCGCACGGCGGCCATGACTTCCTTGATTTCCTTGCCCTTCAGGCCGCGCGAGGCGGTGACGTTGACCAGCACGCCGCGCGCGCCGGACAGGTCGATCCCGTCGAGCAGCGGCGAGGCCACTGCCTGTTCGGCGGCGATGCGCGCACGGTCCACGCCGGAGGCGGTGGCGGTGCCCATCATGGCCTTGCCCTGCTCGCCCATGATGGTCTTGACGTCGTTGAAGTCGACGTTGATGTGACCGGGCACATTGATGATCTCGGCGATACCGGCAACGGCGTTGTTGAGCACATCGTCGGCGTGCTTCATCCAGTCGATCATGCTTTCGTCTTCGTAGATCTCTTCGAGCTTCTCATTGAGGATGATGATCAGCGAGTCGACGTGCTTGCTCAATTCGTCGAGGCCTTCCTCGGCGATGTCCATGCACTTCTGGCCTTCGTAGGAAAACGGCTTCGATACCACCGCCACCGTCAACGCACCCATCGCCTTGGCGATTTCGGCCACGATCGGGGCGGCGCCGGTGCCGGTGCCGCCGCCCATGCCGGCGGCGATGAAGACCATGTGCGCGCCGCGCAGCGAGTCTTCGATGCGCGCGCGCGAGTCTTCGGCGAGCTGGCGGCCGACCGACGGCTTCATGCCGGCGCCCAGGCCCGAGTCGCCGATCTGGATGATGTTGTGGGCGCTCGAAGCGGCCAGCGCCTGCGCGTCGGTGTTGGCGGCGATGAATTCGACGCCGCTCACGCCCTTGTTGATCATGTGCTGCACTGCGTTGCCGCCGGCGCCGCCGACGCCCACCACCTTGATGACGGTACCGATTGCTGCATTATCGACCATATCGAACTCCATGATGAAACTCCTAATCAAATTGCCGTTTCCAAGCGCCAGGACTCATGCTGTGGATGAAACCTGGGGGTTGAAAACCGCACCTGCGTTAATAAATAAAATGTGTGTGTGCTCTTGTGCTGCCACTGCCAAACCGTGCTGCCCTGCTGCTAACTTGTCCTGCAAAACCGTTTAAAAATTCCCTAAAAACCATTCTTTCATCCGCTGGAACACCGCTTTCACGGAGCCGTCCTGGCGCGTGACGATGTGCCCGCGCAGGTATTGTTTTTTCGCTTCCAGCAGCAGTCCCAGCACGGTCGCGTAACGGGGGCTGCGCACCACGTCGGCCAGCTGGCCGCGGTAGTCCGGGGTGCCCAGGCGCGCCGGCTTGAGGAAAATATCCTCGGCCATTTCGACCATGCCCGGCATGATCGCGGTGCCGCCCGTGAGCACGATGCCCGACGAGAGCACGCCCTCGTAACCGGAGTCGCGCACCACCTGGTGCACCATGGCGAACAGCTCTTCCACGCGCGGCTCGATGACGGCCGCCAGCGCCTGGCGCGACAGGGTGCGCGGACCGCGGTCGCCCAGGCCCGGCACTTCGAGCTGCTCGCCCGGATCGGCCAGCACCTGCTTGGCCACGCCGTAGCGGATCTTGATTTCTTCCGCTTCCGAGGTGGGCGTGCGCAAGGCCATGGCGATGTCGTTGGTGATCTGGTCGCCGGCGATGGGGATCACCGCCGTGTGGCGGATCGCGCCGTCGCTGAACACGGCGATGTCGGTGGTGCCGCCGCCGATGTCGATCAGCACCACGCCCAGTTCCTTCTCGTCGGGCGTGAGCACGGCGTCGGCCGAGGCCATCGGCTGCAGGATCAGGTCGGACACTTCCAGGCCGCAGCGGCGCACGCACTTGACGATGTTCTGCACCGCCGAGACGGCGCCGGTGACGATGTGCACGCGCACTTCAAGGCGGATGCCGCTCATGCCGATCGGTTCGCGCACGTCTTCCTGGCTGTCGACGATGAATTCCTGCGGCACCGTGTGCAGCAGCTGCTGGTCGGTGGGGATGTTGACCGCCTTGGCCGTCTCGATGACGCGGGCGACGTCGGTGGCGGTCACTTCCTTGTCCTTGATGGCCACCATGCCGCTCGAATTGAACGAGCGGATATGGCTGCCGGCGATGCCCGCGTAGACATTGCGGATCTTGCAGTCGGCCATCAGCTCGGCCTCTTCGAGCGCGCGCTGGATCGATTCGACGGTCGCCTCGATGTTCACGACCACGCCTTTTTTCAGGCCGCGCGACTCGTGCTGGCCCAGGCCGATCACCTCGTGGCGGCCATCGGACATCACTTCGGCGACCACCGCCACCACTTTCGAGGTGCCGATGTCGAGTCCGACGATGAGGTTTTTAGCGTCTTTTGTCATTTTTATGGCCTAGTGCTGGGTGCTTGCTTTGGTGTTGGGTTGGGTGGACGGGCTGGTTTTCCGGGCGACCGGCTTGGGCACGAGCTTGCCGTCCTTGGCGATTTTCAGGCCGCTGGCGGCCAGCGCCAGGCCGTTCTGGTAGCGCATGTCGATCGTTTCGATGTCCGGCACGCGCGCGGCCAGCTGCGGATAGATCTTCACCAGGCGCTGCACCCGCTCGCGCATGGTGTTGTGATCCTGTTCGCGCCCCAGCGCCACCTGCATGCCGTTGTCGAGCCTGACCGTCCAGGCGTAACGACTCGACAGACTGAGCGACTCGGGCGTCAGCTTGACGGGCGCGAACCAGGCGCGCAGCTGGCCGAACCGGGCCAGCACATCTTTTTCGCTGCCTTCGGGACCATCGAACGCGGGCAGCGCGTGGTCCTCGTCGGCTTCGGCCAGGTTGGCGGTAAACACGTCGCCCTTGACTGACAGCAGGCGGCCGTCCTCGCCCCAGGTACCGAGCGGCTCGTGCTCTTCGATCGACACGATCAGCTGGTCGGGCCACTCGCGGCGCACGGTGGCGCGGCGCACCCACGGCACCGATTCGAACGCGGTGCGGACCTGCTCGAGGTTGGTGGTGAAAAAATTGCCCTTGAATTTGCCGATCACGCCGGCGCGCAAGGTCAGTTCGTTCACCCGTTTGAGTTCAATGTCGTACATGCTCTCGACGCGCACGCTGCGCAGGGTGAACATGGGCCGCTGCGACACCCACCACACGCCTGATGCGACGCACGCGAGCACCACCATGGCCAGCAGGCCATTGGCGCTTGCATTGAGGGCGCGGACGTCTTGCCACATGATTATTGGCCCTGCCCTTGCTGCAGTTTCAGACGGGCGCCGGCCAGGATCTCCAGGCACAGGTCCTCGTAGCTGATGCCCAGCGCGCGCGCGGCCATCGGCACGAGCGAATGGCCGGTCATGCCGGGCGAGGTATTCGCCTCGATCAGGAAGGGCTGCTGGTCCGCTTCGCGCAGCATGAAATCGATGCGCCCCCAGCCTTCGCAACCGAGCGCGCGATACGCCGCCAGCGCCAGGCGCTGCATGTGCGCGCCCAGTGCGGCGTCCAGCGCGGCCGGGCAAAAATACTGCACGTCGTCCGTAAAATACTTGTTCTGGTAATCGTAGTTGCCCTGCGGGGCGACGATTTCGCAGATCGGCAGCGCGCGCGCGCCGCTGCCGGCGCCCAGGATGGCGACGGTAAATTCGCGCCCCGTGATGAACTGCTCGGCCAGCACGACGTCGTCGAAGCGGGCGGCCAGGTCGACCGCCGCCTGGAAGGCGTCGGCCTGTTCGACCTTGGTGATGCCGATGGTCGAGCCCTCGTGGGGCGGCTTGACGATCAGCGGCAGGCCCAGTTGCGCCAGCACGGGCGCCAGTTCGGCGCCCGCCTCGATCTCGGCGTAGGTCGGGGTCGGCAAACCTTTTTGCAGCCACATCATCTTGGTGGCGATCTTGTCCATCGCGATGGCGCTGGCCATGACCCCGCTGCCGGTGTAGGCGATGCCCATCTGTTCGAGGGCGCCCTGCAGGCTGCCGTCTTCGCCGAAGCGCCCGTGCAGGGCGATGAAGACGCGGTCGTAGCCTTCGCCGGCCAGTTCGGCCAGGCTGCGCAGGCCTGTGTCGAAGGGGTGGGCGTCGACCCCGCGGCTACGCAGCGCCGCCAGCACGCCGGCGCCGGACATCAGCGAGATGTCGCGCTCGGCCGAGCGGCCGCCGAACAGCACGCCGACCTTGCCCAGCGCGCCCACATCGATCGTCGATACAGTGTTCATGCTCATCCTTTCGCAGCGGTCAGTTTGGCGGGCACGCCGGAAATCGAGCCGGCGCCCATGGTGATGACGACGTCGCCGTCGCGCACCACGTTGAGGATCGCCGCCGGCATGTCGGCAATGGCTTCGACGAAGATCGGCTCGATCTTGCCGCCCACGCGCAGGGCGCGTGCCAGCGCGCGGCCATCGGCGGCGGCCACCGGCGCTTCGCCGGCCGCATACACGTCGGCCAGCAGCAGCACGTCCGGCGTCGACAGCACCTTGACGAAATCCTCGAACAGGTCGCGGGTGCGCGAGAAGCGGTGCGGCTGGAAGGCCAGCACCAGCCGGCGCCCCGGGTAGGCGCCGCGCGCGGCCGCAAGCGTCACTTCCGTTTCGATCGGGTGGTGGCCGAAATCGTCGACCAGGGTGAAACTGCCGCCGCCGGCGGCCGCATCAATGGCGATATCGCCGTAGCGCGTGAAGCGGCGGCCGACGCCGTTGAACCCTTCCAGGCCGCGCTGGGTGGCGGCGTCGTCGATGCCGATCTCGCGCGCGATGGCAATCGCCGAGCAGGCGTTCTGCACATTGTGCATGCCGGGCTGGTTGAGGATGAAATCGGTGTCAGGGTAGCCGTCCTGGATCACGCTGAAATGCATGGTCAGGCCGACCGCCCGGGCGTTGACCGCGCGCACCTGCGCCAGCGGCGAGAAGCCGTAGGTGGTCACCGGCTTGGTCACGTGCGGGATGATCGCGCGCACGTGCTCGTCGTCGATGCACAGCATGGCGCGGCCGTAGAACGGCAGGCGGTGGGTGAAGTGGACGAACGCCATTTTCAATTTCTCGAAATCGTGCTCGTAGGTTTCCATGTGATCGGCGTCGATATTGGTGATCACTTCGATCATCGGCGCCAGGTTCAGGAACGAGGCGTCCGATTCGTCCGCCTCGACGACGATGTAGTCGCCCGTGCCCAGTTTGGCGTTGGCGCCGGCGCTGGTGAGGCGCCCGCCGATGACGAAGGTGGGATCGACGCCGCCTTCGGCCAGCACCGACGCGACCAGGCTGGTGGTGGTGGTCTTGCCGTGCGTGCCGGCGATGGCGATGCCCCGCTTCAGGCGCATCAATTCGCCCAGCATGATGGCGCGCGGGACGATCGGGATCATGGCGGCGCGGGCGGCCACCACTTCCGGATTTTGCTCGTTCACCGCCGTCGAGGTGACGACGACATCGGCGCCGGCCACGTTGGCGGCGTCGTGGCCCACCTTGACGCAGGCGCCCAGGCTTTCCAGGCGCAGGCTGGCGGCATTGCTGCCCAGGTCCGAACCGGACACCTGGTAGCCCAGGTTGAGCAGCACTTCGGCGATGCCGCTCATGCCGCTGCCGCCGATGCCGACGAAATGGATGTTCTTGATCTTGTGCTTCATGGTGCGCTCATCTTTTCTAAAATATCTGCAATCGCCGCGTTGGCGTCGCGCCGGCCCACCGCAAACGCGGCGTTGGCCATGGCACGGCAGTCTTCGCGCGTGGTCTCGGCCAGCATGGCGCCCAGCCGGGCCGCCGTCAGCTCGCCTTGCGGCAGGTGAACGGCGGCGCCCTGGCTGGCCATCCACTGGGCGTTGTTGCGCTGGTGGCTGGTGGTGGCGGCGACAAACGGGATCAATATGCTGGCCACGCCGGCCGCCGTCAGTTCCGACACGGTAATCGCGCCGGCGCGGCAGATGACCAGGTCGGCGTGCGCGTAGGCGCTGGCCATGTCGTCGATAAAATCGACCACGGTCGCGTCCACGCCGTTGTCGGCGTAGGCCTGGCGCAGCGCGTCGATGTTCTTCTTGCCCGACTGGTGCGTCACCACGGGGCGCAGCGCCGCGTCGATGGTCGCCAGCGCGGCCGGCACGGCGTCGTTGAGCACCTTCGCGCCCAGGCTGCCGCCCACCACCAGGATGCGCAGCGCGCCGCTGCGGCCAAGGAAACGCTGATCGGCCGGCGCCATGTCGAGGATCGCCTGGCGCACCGGGTTGCCGGTGACGACGGCCTTGCCGGCGGCGCGGCCGAAGTCGGCCGGGAAGCCGAACAGCACGCGCTGGGCCAGCGGCGTCAGGGTTTTGTTCGACAGCAGCAGCGCGGCGTCGGCATTGACCAGGGCCAGCGGAATGCCGCGCAGGCGCGCCATCAGGCCGCCCGGCACGCATACATAGCCGCCCATGCCCAGCACCACATCGGGCCGGCGCCGCGCCAGCAGGCGCAGGCAGGTGGCAAAGCTGGCGCTCAGTTTGAAGGCGCCCGACAGGGTATGCCGCAAGCCCTTGCCGCGCATGCCCGTAAAGTCGATGGCGTCGATGGCGATGCCCGCTTTCGGCACCAGGTCCTGTTCCATGCCGGTGGTGGTGCCCAGCCAGCTCACTTCCCAGCCGCGCGCCTCCATCGTGTGGGCGATGGCGATGCCGGGGAAGATGTGGCCGCCGGTGCCGGCGGCCATGATCATCAGGCGCTTCATGGGCGGCCTCCCCGCATCAGGACGCGGTTTTCGTAGTCGATGCGCAGCAGGATCGCCAGGCCGATGCAGTTGATGAAGACGCCGGTGCCGCCGTAGCTCATCAGCGGCAAGGTCAGGCCCTTGGTCGGCAGCAGGCCCAGGTTCACGCCCATGTTGATGAAGCACTGCACGCCGATCCAGATGCCGATGCCCTTGGCGGCCAGGCCGGCGAAGGTCTGGTCGATGGCGATGGCCTGGCGGCCGATGTCGAAGGCGCGCTTGACCATCCAGTAAAACAAGGCGATCGTCACCAGCACCCCGGCCAGGCCCAGCTCCTCGCCGATCACGGCGAGCAGAAAGTCGGTGTGCGCTTCCGGCAGGTAGTGCAGTTTTTCCACGCTGCCGCCCAGGCCCACGCCGAACAGTTCGCCGCGGCCGAAGGCGATCAGCGAATGGGTCAGCTGGTAGGCCTTGTTGAGGGCATTGTCTTCCTGCCACGGATCGAGGTAGGCGAACATGCGCGCACGGCGGAACGGCGAGAGCGCGATGATGGTGCTGAAAATGACCACCAGCAGCGCACCGATACCGCCGAACCAGACGGCGTTGATGCCGCCCAAGAACAGGATGCCCATGGCGATGCAGACGATCACGCCGAAGGCGCCCAGGTCCGGCTCGAGCAGCAGCAGCAGGCCGACCAGGCCGATCGCGCCGGCCATCGGCAGGAAGCCCTTGGTCAGCTGGTGCATGTATTCCTGTTTGCGCACCGTGTAGTCGGCGGCGTACAGCACGGCGACCACTTTCATCATTTCGGACGGCTGCGGCTTGAAGATGATCAGGTTGATCCAGCGCTTGCCGCCGTTGACGGTCACGCCCAGGCCCGGCACGAACACCATCGCCAGCATGATCAGGGTGGCGCCGAACAGCCATGGCGCCGCCTTCTGCCAGGTCTCGACGCGGATGCGGAAGGCGAACAGGCCGGCCACCAGCGAGACGCCGATGTAAATGGCCTGGCGCTGCACAAAATAGGTGTTCTTGTAGGCGGCGAACTTGGGCGAGTCGGGCAGCGAGATCGACGCCGAGTACACCATCACCATCCCGAACAGCATCAAGAGCAGGGTCACCCAGACCAGCGGCTGGTCGTATTCCATCATCTTGGAAGGCCGGCCGCGGCCGGCGCTGAGGGCGTTCGAGGACGCGCCGCCGAATTTGAAGGGGAACTGGAAGGCCATCAGAGTTCCTGTCCCTGGTCGAGCGCCAGCTGGCGCACGGCGTCGATGAACACCTGCGCGCGGTGGGCGTAGCTGGTGAACATGTCGAGGCTGGCGCAGGCGGGCGAGAGCAGCACGCAGTCGCCCGAGCGGGCCAGCGCCGCCGCGCGCAATACAGCCTCGGGCAGGTTGCGGCAGTCGACGATATCGATCGCGGCCGGCTCGAAGGCGGCGCGCAGCTTGGGCGCGTCGCGGCCGATCAGCACCACCGCGCGCACGTAGCGCGCGGCCGGCTCGGCCAGCGGCGAAAAATCCTGGCCCTTGCCGTCGCCGCCGGCGATCAGCACGATTTTCTGGTCCTGCCCGCCGAACGCCTTGCCCAGGCCGCTCAGGGCGGCCACGGTGGCGCCCACGTTGGTGCCCTTGCTGTCGTCGTAGTACTCGACGCCGCCGATGCTGGTGAGCAGTTCGACCCGGTGCGGCTCGCCCTTGTATTCGCGCAGACCGTGCAGCAGGGGCGCCAGCGGCAGGCCGATGGCGCGGCACAGGGCCAGCGCGGCGAGCGCATTGGTGGCGTTGTGCAGGCCGCGGATGTGCAGCGCGTCGGCCGGCATCAGGCGCGTCACCACCACCTCGACCGGCTCGGCGACATCGCGCTTGCGCTTCTTTTCGATCTCTTCGCCGGCGCTGGCGTGCGCCAGCCACAGCACGCCGCGCTCGCTGACCAGGCCGAAGTTGCCCGCCGCCGTGGGCGCGGCGGCGCCGAACAGCACGGTGTCGGAGCCGGCCGCGGTGAGCGCCATGTCGAACACCAGCGGGTCGTCGCGATTGAGCACGCGCACCGTGTGGGCGCCGAAAATGCGCGCCTTGTCGGCGCCGTAGCTGGCCATGTCGCCGTGCCAGTCGAGGTGGTCCTGGGTCAGGTTGAGCACGGTGGCGGCGTCCGCCTGCAAGCTGAAGGTGGCGTGCAGCTGAAAGCTCGACAGCTCGAGCACCCACGCTTGCGGCAGGCTGTCCTGCTCTACGCAGTCGAGCAGGACGTCGAGGGCGGCCGGGCTGATATTGCCGGCCAGGTGCACGCTCAGGCCGGCGCGCTGGCACAGCAGGCCGGTCAGGCTGGTGACGGTGGTCTTGCCGTTGGTGCCGGTGATGGCGATGATCTTCGGCGCGTAACCCTGGTCCGCCTTCAACATGGCCAGGCCCTGGGCGAACAGCTCGATTTCACCCCACACGGGGATGGCGCGCGCGGCCGCTGCCGGCACGATGGTGCGCAGTTCGCGTTGCGGCGCCAGCCCGGGGCTGAGGGTGACGAAGTCGACGCCGGCCAGCAGCGCATCGGTAAATTCGCCGCAAATGAATTCGACGCCCGGCAGCGCCACCCGCAAGGCCTGCAGGCGCTGCGGTTCGGTGCGGGTATCGGCCACGCGCACGCTGGCGCCGCAGTGCGCCAGCCATTTGGCCATGGCCAGGCCCGACTCGCCCAGTCCGAGGACCAGGGCGTGCTTGCCGGCGTAGATGGCGCGGGAGTGGGTCATCAGCGCAGCTTCAGCGACGACAGGCCGACCAGCACCAGCATCATGGTGACGATCCAGAAGCGCACCACGACCTTGGTCTCCTTCATGCCCAGCTGTTCGAAATGGTGGTGCAGGGGCGCCATCCGGAACACCCGGCGGCCGACACCGTAGCGCTTCTTGGTGAACTTGAACCAGGTCACCTGGATGATCACGGACAGCGTTTCGGCGACGAACACGCCGCCCATGATGAACAGGACGATTTCCTGGCGCACGATGACGGCGATGGTGCCGAGCGCGCCGCCCAGCGCCAGCGCGCCGACGTCGCCCATGAACATCTGCGCCGGGTGCGCGTTAAACCACAGGAAGGCCAGTCCGGCGCCGGCCATCGCGCCGCAGAAGATCAGCAGTTCGCCCGCGCCCGGGATATGCGGCAGGAACAGGTAGCGCGAATAGGTCGACGAACCGGTCAGGTAGGCGAACAGGCCGAGCGCGGCGCCCACCATCACGGTGGGCATGATGGCCAGGCCATCGAGGCCGTCGGTAAAATTGACGGCGTTACTGGCGCCGACGATGACGCAGTACGTGAGCGCGATGAAGCCCCACACGCCCAGCGGATAGCTGATGGTTTTCACGAACGGCACGATCAGGTCGGCCTTGGGCGGCAGCGACATGGCAAAGCCCGAGCGCACCCACGCGTAAAACAGCTCCCACACCTTGGCCGGGGTGGGCGCCGACACCGAGAAGGCCAGGTACAGGGCGGCGGCGATGCCGATCAGCGACATCCAGAAGTATTTTTCGGCCGAGCGCATGCCCTCGGGATCCTTGTAGACCACCTTGCGGTAGTCGTCGGCCCAGCCGACGGCGCCGAAGCCCAGCGTCACCACCAGCACCGGCCAGATCAGGCGGTTCGACAGGTCGCACCACAGCAGGGTCGAGACGCCGATGGAAATGAGGATCAGCACACCGCCCATGGTGGGCGTGCCGTGCTTGGCCAGGTGGCTTTCGGGGCCGTAGGTGCGCACCGCCTGGCCCACTTTCATGCGGGTGAGCCAGTTGATCACGGCCGGGCCGGCGCCCAGGCCGATGACGACCGCCGTGATGGTGGCGAACACCGCGCGGAAGGTGATGAAATTGAAAATTCGCAGCGGACCGAGGTCCTGTTGAAAAAATTGTGCGAGCCAGAGCAGCATATTAGTGGGCTTCCTTGTTGTGTGTTCCAGTCAGGTGTTGAACCACGCGTTCCATCTTCATGAAACGCGAGCCCTTCACCAACACAGTCGCGTCAGATTTACTGCCCAGTGCTGTATCCAGTGCTGCCAATAACTCGTCAAACTGTTCAAAATGTTGCAGGTGTGCGCCGGCCATGTGACGGGTCAGTTCACCCGTCACCAGCACGTGTTCGATGCCGGCTGCCGCCGCGCAGGCGGCGATTTCTTCGTGAAACTGGCGACCCTGCGTGCCCACTTCGCCCATGTCGCCCAGCACCAGGATGCGCGGGGCCGGCGCTTGCGCGAGCACGTCGATGGCGGCGCGCACGGAGTCGGGGTTGGCGTTGTAGCTGTCGTCGATCACGCTGATGCCGTTCACGCCGGCCTTGCGCTGCAGGCGCCCGCTCACGGGCGCAAACGCCTGCAGGCCGGCGACGATGGCCGCTTGCGGCACGCCGGCGGCGAAGGCGCAGGCGATCGCCGCCAGCGCGTTGCGCACATTGTGCAGGCCGGCCGCGGCCAGCGTGACGGTGAAAGCGCAGGGGGCGCCGTCGTCGATGCGCGCGCGCACCGCCAGTTCGCTGCCGAAGGCGCCGGCGGTCCAGGCGCAGCTGACATCGGCGGCCTCGCTCAGGCCAAAGGTGATGCTGCGGCGCTCGCCGGCCAGGCTGGCCCACAGCGGCGTGTAGACATCGTCGGCCGGATAGACCGCCGCACCCGAGGCCGGCAAGGCCGCCAGCACGGCGCCGTTTTCACGCGCCACCGCTTCGACCGTGTGCATGAATTCCTGGTGCTCGCGCTGGGCGTTGTTGACCATGGCGACGGTGGGCGCGGCGATCGCCGCCAGCCGGGCGATTTCGCCGGGGTGGTTCATGCCCATCTCGATGACGGCGGCGCGGTGCGCGGGGGCCAGCTGCATCAGGGTCAGCGGTACGCCGATTTCATTGTTCAGGTTGCCGCGGGTGGCCAGCCGTCCCGCCTCGCCATAGGCGGCGGCGAGGATGGCGGCGATCATTTCCTTGACCGTCGTCTTGCCGTTGCTGCCGGTGACGCCGATGACGGGAATGGCAAACTGCGTGCGCCAGTAATGGCCCAGCTGGCCCAGCGCGGTGAGGGTATTGGGCACGATCAGGGCCGGCAGGGTCCAGCCGGCCGGCAGCTGCTCGGCGACGACAGCGGCGGCCAGCGGCGCGCCGTCCTGCCCGGCCAGGGTGGGCAGGAAGCTGTGGGCGTCGAAGGTCTCGCCGCGCAGGGCCACGAACAACTGGGCCGGCGCGAGCGCACGGCTGTCGGTGGAGACGCCGTCGAACGGGGCGTTGATGGTCATGCGCGCGCCCGGCATGTGGGCGACCAGCTGGGCCAGGGTGGCGTGCATCAATGGGTCCTCATCATGGTGGCGCGCGCGGCCAGCGCCAGCGCGGCGTGGTCGGCGTCCGAAAAAGCCATCTTGCGGCCCTTGATTTCCTGGTACGGCTCGTGGCCTTTGCCGGCCAGCAGGATCACGTCCGCCTTGGCGGCGTGCTTGATGGCCGACAGGATGGCGGCGGCGCGGTCTTCGATCGCTTGCGTGGTGGTGCCGGCGCGCGCGCCGTCCATGCCGGCGATGATGGCAGCGATGATCGCGTTCGGCTCTTCGCTGCGGGGATTGTCGCTGGTGACGAGCACGTGCTCGGCCACTTGTGCGATGGCGCCCATCTGCGGCCGCTTGCCGGGATCGCGGTCGCCGCCGCAGCCGAACACGCACCACAGTTCGCCGCCGCGCTCGTGCGCGACCTGCTTGAGCGCGCCCAGGGTTTTTTCCAGCGCGTCCGGGGTGTGGGCGTAGTCGATCACCACCATCGGCGCGTCCTGCCCGCCCACCTGCTGCATGCGGCCCGGCGCCGGGGTCAGCGCTTCGAGCGCGTCGATGGCGGCGCGCAGCGGCACGCCGCGCACCAGCAGCGTGGCCAGCACCGCCAGCGCATTGCTGATGTTGAAGTGCCCCACCAGCGCGCTCTTGACGGTGGCGCCGCCGGCGGGCGTGTCGACATGAAAATCGGTGCCGGCGTTGCGGCTGCGGCATTGGGAGGCGCGCAGCATGGCCACGCCGTCGAGGTCGGCCAGGGCGGCGCCGTCCTGCAGGGTGTAGCCCGTCACCGCCACCTGCGGGTGGCGCGCGCGCAGGTGAGCGACCAGGCGCAGGCCCGCCGCATCGTCGAGGTTGACCACGGCGGTGTGCAGGCCGGGCCACTCGAACAGGCGCGTCTTGGCCGCTTCGTAGGCGACCATGTCGCCATGAAAATCGAGGTGGTCGCGCGTCAGGTTGGTAAATACGGCGACGTCGAAATGCATGCCCAGGGCGCGCTCCTGCACCAGGCCGATCGACGACACTTCGATGGCCAGCGCGGTGGCGCCGGCCGCGCGCAGTCCGGCCAGGTGTTCGGCCAGCAGCACCGCGTCCGGCGTGGTGTAGCCGGTGACGTCAAAGTGCGGCGCGGCGCGGCCCTTGAACAGGCCCACGCCCAGGGTGCCGATGACGGCGGCCGTCTCGCCCACCCGCGCCAGCGCCTGGCCCAGCCAGACGGCGATCGAGGTCTTGCCGTTGGTGCCGGTCACGCCCACGCTGAACATGGCGCGGTCGGGCTGGCCGTGGCGGGCGTGGGCGATCAGGCCGGCCTGGGCTTTCAGGTGTTCGACCGCCAGGCGCGGCACGGCCCAGTCTTCGTTCCAGTCGAAACCGCGCGGATCGTACAGCACGGCGGCGGCGCCCTGCGCAATGGCGGCGCCGATGAAGGCGCGGCCGTCGCCGCTGTCGCCGGGATAGGCAAAGAACACGTCGCCTTCGCGCACGCGGCGCGAGTCCGAGGCCAACTGGCCGCGCGGGGCGCTTTGCACGATCCAGTCGCTGATGTCGATGGGCGTCATGGTCTCATTCCTCCAACGGGTTTTCAGCGTGGATGATCTCGGTGACGGTCGAGTCGGGCGGCACATTGGCCGCGCGCAGGGCGTTGGCGGCCAGCGCGGCGAAGGTGGGCGCGGCCACGCCGCCGCCGGTGTGAATGGCGCCGGACGGATCGTCGACCATGACGGCGATGATGAAGCGGGGATTCGACATCGGTGCGATGCCGGCGAACGAGCCGACGTAGCGCGTGTTGGAGTAGTGGCCGTTGATGAGCTTCTGGGCAGTGCCGGTCTTGCCGCCCACGCGGTAGCCGGGCACCTGCGCCTGCGTCGCGGTGCCGCCCGGCAGCACCACGGTTTCCAGCATGGCGCGCATTTCGGCGGCTGTCCTGGCCGAGATGACCTGCTGGCCGAGCGGCTTTTCCGTCACCTTCTGGAACGACAGGGGGATGATGTCGCCGTCACGGGCGAAGATCATGTAGGAGCGGGCCAGCTGCAGCAGCGACACCGAGATGCCGTGGCCGAAGGACATATTGGCCTGCTCGATGGGGCGCCACGATTTGTAGGGCCGCACGCGGCCGGCGACGGCGCCGGGAAAGCCGAAGCGGGGCGCCTGGCCGAAGCCGGACTTGGTAAACATCTCCCACATTTCCTGCGGCGGCATGGCCAGCGCCATTTTCGACACGCCGATGTTGGACGACTTCTGGATGATGGTGGAGACGTCGATCATGCCGTGCGCGTGGGTGTCGCGGATGGTCTTGTCGCCCACCACGTAGCGGCCCGACAGCGTGGTGTCGAACATGGTCGTCGGCCGCACCCGGTTGGTGTCGAGCGCCAGCGCCACCGTAAACGGCTTCAGGGTCGAACCGGGCTCGAAGGTGTCGGTGATGACGCGGTTGCGCAACTGCTCGCCGGTCAGTTTGCTGCGGTCGTTCGGGTTGTAGGTGGGCCAGTTGGCCAGCGCCAGCACTTCGCCCGTGTGCACGTCGAGCACCACCGCGGCGCCCGCCTTGGCGTGGAATTTTTCGACCGCTTCCTTGATGCTGGTAAACGCGATGTACTGCAACTTGCTGTCGATCGACAAGGTCAGGTCCTTGCCGTCGTGCGGCTCCTTCGACAGGCCGACGTCCTCGACGATGTGGCCGAGGCGGTCCTTGATGACCTTGCGGCTGCCGACGGTGCCCACCAGGGTCTTTTGCTGGGCCAGTTCCATGCTTTCCTGGCCGACGTCCTCGACGCTGGTGAAGCCCACCATGTGGGTCATCACTTCGCCCTGCGGATAGAAGCGCTTGTATTCCTTGCGCGTGTCGATGCCGTCGATATCGAGCTTCTTGATCTGGTCGATGACGTCCATCTCCACCTGCCGCTTGAGGTAGACGAAGGTACGGTCGGAGTCGAGTTTTTTACGCAGCTCCGCTTCGCTCATCTCGAGCAGCTTGGCCAGCTGGCGCAGTTTGTCGGCCGGCTCGGCCAGCACGTCGTCGGGAATCGCCCACACCGCCTTGACGGGGACCGACGAGGCCAGCACCTGGCCGTTGCGGTCCATGATCTTGCCGCGGGTGGCGGGCAGCTCGAGGGTGCGCTCGTAGCGGTTGGCGCCCTGCTTTTGCAGGAACTGCGTCGACACCGCCTGCAGCCACAGCGCGCGCCCGGCCAGTGTGGCGAAGGCGGCGAACAGCACGAACAGCACCACGCGCGAGCGCCAGGTGGGCAGGCGCACGGCCAGCAGGGGGCTGGTGGAAAACTTCACACCTTTCGAGGCCGCCACGCGCGCGCCGCTCTTGCTCTCGCCGGCCCGCTTCATTTGGCCCCTTCCGTGAGGTACTGGGTGCGCGCGGGGGTCAGCGGTGTCATGTTCAGATCGGTGCGGGCGATCTGCTCGATGCGGGCGTTCTTGCCCAGCGTCGACTGGTCCAGCTGCAGCTGGGCCCAGTCGATGTCGAGCTGGCGCGCCTGCTGCTGCAGCGCTTCGAGGTCGATGAACAGGTGGCGCGCGATGTACTGGGCCTTGACGACCGACAGCGCGCACAGCACCAGCACGGCCAGCAGCACGAGATTGAACTTGCTGCTCATGCGCCGCCCTTGCCCGCTTTGGGCGCCTGCGCCGGCAGCCGTTCGGCCACCCGCAGCACGGCCGAGCGCGAGCGGGGGTTGGCCGCCACTTCGCTCTCGGGCGGCTTGGTCTTGAGGATCAGCTTCATCAGGGGCTGCGGCAGGTCGACGGCGCGGATCGGCAGGCGGCGGTCGGGTTGCTCGACCTTGACCTTGGCAGCGAAGAACTGCTTGACGATGCGGTCTTCCAGCGAGTGAAAGCTGATCACCGACATGCGCGCGCCTGGCGCGAGCATGGCGTAGGCGGCGCTCAGCCCTGCCGCGAGGTCTTCAAGTTCCTGATTGATGAAAATCCGGATAGCCTGAAAGGTGCGGGTGGCCGGATCCTTGCCCTTTTCCCGAGTCTTGACCGCGCCTGCCACGATTGCGGCAAGCTGTCGTGTGCTTGAAATTGGTTCGACTGCCCTGCGAGCAACAATCGCCTTTGCAATCTGAAAAGCAAACCGTTCTTCTCCATATTCTCGTATCACCTTTTCAATTTTTTGTTCGGTCTCGTGGGCCAGCCAGTCGGCGGCAGAGACGCCGCGGGTGGTGTCCATGCGCATGTCGAGGGGGCCATCGTTGCGGAAGGAAAAGCCGCGGGCGGCGTCGTCCACCTGGGGCGAGGAAATGCCCAGGTCCAGCAGGATGCCGTCCACCTGGGTCAGGCCCAGCTCGGCCAGCGCCGTCTGCATGGTGGCAAAACTGTCGTGGACGATGGAGAAACGGGGGTCGTCGATCTGCCTGGCGGTGGCGATCGCCTGCAAGTCCTTGTCGAAGCCGATCAGGCGGCCGTGCGGCCCCAGGCGCGACAGGATCAGGCGGCTGTGGCCGCCACGACCGAAGGTGCCATCTATATAGGTACCGTTGGCGCGCGCGCCGGCCAGGTCGAGCGCGTCGACCGCTTCGTCCAGCAACACTGTCAGGTGCTTGTATTCAGGCACCATTGCATCAGTCATTGCGGCGCCTCAGAAAGAAAAATTGGAAAGAACATCGGGCATGCCGCCGGCGACGGCTTCCTGCTCGTCGGCGGCCAGCCTGGCCGCGTCCCACACTTCGAAGTGGCTGCCCATGCCCAGCACCATGACGTCGCGCGCCAGGCCGACGGCGCTGCGCAGTTCGGGGGCGATCAGGATGCGGCCGGCCGAGTCGAGTTCGACATCGCAGGCGTTACCGAGGAAAATACGCTGCCAGCTGCGGGCCGACATGGGCCAGGCGGCAATCTGTTCGCGGTGCGATTCCCACACGGGGCGGGGAAACAGCAGCAGGCAACCATGTGGGTGGCGGGTCAGCGTGAGGCGCCCTTCGCACTGGACGGCGAGCGCGTCGCGATGCTTGGCGGGAATCGACATCCTGCCTTTTGCATCGAGATTGATTGCGGACGCGCCTTGAAACACGGTGTTTTGCCTGGTTGTAGTTTGAGGAGTCGGTTTAGTTTGCGCGTCGGGGGAAGCAAAAACCTCCCACAAAACTACACTTTTCCACACGTTCACCCACTTTAGAGGATGGCCCGAGCAGGGTCAAGCGGTTTTCGTTTGGAAAATGGGAAATTTGCTAATGAAGTCAATGACTTAGCGCACTTAGTGAAGAAAGTGGCTTGAAAAAAAAGGTCGATAAATTAGGTACTTATGGAAGAGCCTTAATGTTGCACCTCATCTGTGAACGTACAGACAAGGGTGCCAACATGGCTAAAAATAAATATCCATAGTTCAAGATCTGCAACATCTGCCGGCGCCGGGAAAGATTCACCTTAGGATGGGTTTAGGCGATGAAGCGCTCTGATAGGCCCAGGCGCGCTGCCCGTTCATTGCGCCCACTGGCGGCAGGTCGCCACTGCCCGCGCCCAGGTCGCCATCCGCTCTTCGCGCAGCGCTGCGCCGATGGCCGGCACGAAGGTGCGCTCGGCCTGCCACTGCGCATCGAGCTGGTCCTGGCCGGTCCAGACGCCCACCGCCAGGCCGGCCAGCCAGGCCGCGCCCAGCGCCGTCGTCTGCGTCACCGTGGGCCGCACCACGGGCACGCCCAGCAGGTCGGCCTGGCACTGCATCAACAGGTCGTTGCGGGCGGCGCCGCCGTCGGCGCGCAGTTCGGTCAGGGCGCAGCCGGCGTCCTGCTGCATGGCGCGCAGCACCTCGGCACTCTGGTAGGCGATCGCCTCGAGCGCGGCGCGGGCGATGTGGCCGCGCCCGCTGCCGCGCGTCATGCCCATCAGGGCAGCGCGCGCGTACGGGTCCCAGTGGGGCGCGCCGAGGCCGGCAAAGGCGGGCACCAAGTAGACGCCGCCATTGTCGGGCACGCTGGCGGCCAGCGCTTCGACGTCGTGCGCGTGGTCGATGATGCCCAGGCCGTCGCGCAACCACTGCACGGTGGCGCCGCCCATGAAGACGCTGCCTTCGAGCAGGTACTCCGTGGCGCCGCCGATCTGCCAGCCCACCGTGCTGAGCAGGCGATGCTGCGACGGCGCCGGCGCGCGCCCCGCGTGCATCAGCATGAAGCAGCCGGTGCCATAGGTATTTTTGACCATGCCGGGGCGCACGCAGGCCTGGCCGAACGTGGCCGCCTGCTGGTCGCCCGCCAGGCCCGCCACCATCACGGGGGCGCCGAACCAGTGACTGAAACTGGGGGCGATGGCGCCGCTGCTGGGCACGATCTCGGGCAGCACGGCGGGCGGAATCTGGAACAGACCGAGCAAAAAATCATCCCAGCGCAGGCTGTGGATGTTCATGAGCATGGTGCGCGAGGCGTTCGAGACGTCGGTGACGTGGCGCCCCGTCAGCTTGAACACGAGCCAGCTGTCGATGGTGCCGAAGGCCAGTTCGCCCGCCTCGGCGCGCGCGCGCGCGCCGGCCACGTTCTCGAGCAGCCAGGCCAGCTTGGTGGCGGAAAAATAGGCGTCCAGTTCGAGGCCCGTGCGCTGACCGATCAGCGCGGCGTGGCCCAGTGCGCGCAGGCGTTCGCAATGCCCGGCCGTGCGGCGGTCCTGCCAGACGATCGCCGGGGCGATCGGCTCGCCCGTGCGGCGGTCCCACAGCAGGGTCGTTTCGCGCTGGTTGGCGATGCCGATGGCGGCGAGCTGGCCGGCCGTCACGCCATGCTGGCGCAACACCGCGCGGGCGCAGGCGAGCTGGCTGTCCCAGATGGCGTTGGCGTCGTGCTCGACCCAGCCGGGCTGGGGAAACGATTGGGGAAATTCCTGCTGCGCGCTGGCGCACAGGCGGCCATCGCGATCGAACAGGATGGCGCGCGAACTGGTGGTGCCCTGGTCGAGGGCCAGAAGAAAATCGCTCACAGGCAGGCCTGAAAGGAGGACACGCCGGCACGGGCCGGCGCAAAAAAATTAGTGTGAAGCAGGCCGATAGGCCGGATTTTGTTACGGCGGCGACGCTTGCGCGCCCCCGCTATGACAGCCATTCCTCTAGGCGCCTGATTGCTCAGGCGCTCAAGCTCCCTACCCGCACGCTCCGCGAGCCGCCTCAACGCGTGCCTATTTGGGATTGCTCCAGGTGGAGGTTACCGCGTTTCACCGTAACTAAATACGCTCGTCTCTGTGGCCCTGTTCCTCGCCTTATACCTTGCGGCTTTCGGCGGACGGCCGTTAACCGTCACCCTGCTCTATGGAGTCCGGACCTTCCTCCCGCCGACGCATTACGCGCCAGCCAGCGACTGTCTTGGCCTGCATCACGGCGCCATTGTAACCGCTTCGCCCCCACATCGGCTATTTACGGCCGCCCGCCGCCACCGGCAGCGTCACCAGGTCGTCGACCAGCGCGGCGATATTGGCCTTGACGGCGCCCTCGTTGGCCAGGCGCATGCGGTCGATCGCGCCGAAGGTGTCGCCGAACGGCGCCGTGTAGGGCAAGGTGTGGGTGCGGTGCAGCAGTTCGTTGCCGCTGGCCCGCTCGACCAGCGAATAGCTGACCGTCGCCGTCACCGTCAGGCTCATGCCGGTGAGCGGCTGCTCGAGTTTTTCCATGCGCGCCGACAGGCTGTAGCGGGCGGCGGCCGGGTCGGCCGCCAGCAGGCCGGCGTCGCCCAGCGACAGCGCCAGCGCCTCAGCAAACTGGGCATTGTCCACTTTCGAGGTCCACAGGCGATTGCTGCCCTGCCCCCCGCTCACTTCCAGCACGGCGACATTGTTGCGCAGCGGCGTGACGACCATGCGCTGCTGCGGCGTGGCGAGAATGGCCATGTGGTCGCCCCGCGCCGGCGTGGTGCAACCCGAAACGAGCGCGACGACGACGGGAAGGGCCAGTGCGGACAGGACAGGTGCCACAATTTTCATCACAAACATTCCATCGAAGGCAAAAGGAAGAAGGCGTCGTTGAATTGTTACCATATCACAAGGGAACTCTAATTTCTCCATCACCCAGTAGTCAATCACTATTCTTGTCCGATCACTAAAACGGGCGCCCCGCCGCCCGGTGGCGGAATCTGAAAATTGCTGTCGCCATTGCCAAAGCTCGCCCGCCACGGCTCGCTTAGAATGGGCCGTCCCGGGCGCCCCGCCCGACCCGACCACTCCACCGAAGAGGCGCGCCATGACCCATCCATCCCGCAGCGGCGGCCAGATCCTGGTCGATGCCCTGCGCATCCACGGCGTCGACACCGCCTTCGGCGTGCCCGGCGAGAGCTACCTGGACGTGCTCGACGCCCTGCACGACTCGCACATCGACTTCATCGTCAACCGCCAGGAAGGCGGCGCCGCCTTCATGGCCGAGGCCTACGGCAAGATGACGGGCAAGCCGGGCATCTGTTTTGTCACCCGCGGCCCCGGCGCCACCAATGCCGCCATCGGCGTGCACACGGCCTACCAGGATTCGACCCCGCTGATCCTGTTCATCGGCCAGGTGGGGCTGGACTTCATGGACCGCGAAGCGTTCCAGGAAATCGACTACCGCCGCATGTACGGCCAGATGGCCAAGTGGGTCACCCAGATCGACCGCGCCGAGCGCATCCCCGAATATATCGCGCGTGCCTTCCAGGTCGCCACCAGCGGCCGGCCCGGCCCGGTGGTGCTGGCGCTGCCGGAAGACATGCTGGTGGCCCAGGCGGCGGTGGCCGACACCGGCGCCTACCAGCCGGTGCAGGCCTCGCCCGCCGCCGCCCAGATCGCGCAGCTGCGCGCCATGCTGGCCGAGGCGCAGCGCCCGCTGCTGCTGCTGGGCGGCGCCACCTGGAACGCGCAAGCCTGCGCCGACGTGCGCCGCTTCGCCGAAGCCAATGCGCTGCCGGTGGCCTGCGCCTTCCGTTTCCAGGACCTGTTTGACAACGCCCACCCGCAGTACATCGGCGACGTCGGCATCGGCATCAACCCGCAACTGGCCGCGCGCGTGCGCGAGGCGGACCTGATCATCGCTTTCGGCCCGCGCCTGGGCGAGATGACCACCAGCGGCTACTCGCTGATCGCCGCGCCCGTGCCGCGCCAGCGCCTGGTGCACATCCACCCGGACCCGCAGGAGCTGGGCAGCGTGTACCAGGCCGCCCTGATGATCGCCAGCGGCGCGCCGCAGGCTGCCAGCATGCTGGCGACGATGGCGCCGGTCGACGCCGGCGCCTGGCGCCACACGGCGGCCGAAGGGCGCGCCGAACTGGCCGCCTGGCAGCGCCAGCCGCCGATTTTCCAGGACGGCGCCGCCCCGCTCGACCTGTGGCAACTGGTGCAGGAACTGCAGGCGGCGGTGCCGGCCGACGCCATCATCACCAACGGCGCCGGCAACTACGCCACCTGGGCGCACCGCTTCTTTTCCTATGGCCTGCTGCGCACCCAGCTCGCGCCCACCAGCGGCGCGATGGGTTATGGCGTGCCGGCGGGGATCGCCGCCAAGCTGGTCGACCGCACCCGCACCGTCATCACCTTCGCCGGCGACGGCGAATTCATGATGAACGGCCAGGAACTGGCCACCGCCGTGCAGTACCAGGCCGGCGTGGTGATCATCGTTTTCAACAATTCGATGTTCGGCACCATCCGCATGCACCAGGAAAAAACCTATCCGGGCCGGGTCTCGGGCACCACCTTGCACAACCCCGATTTCGCGGCGCTGGCGCTGGCCTACGGGGCCGCCGGCGAAGTGGTGACGACGACCGCGCAATTCGGCCCGGCGCTGGCGCGCGCGCTGGCCCACACGCGCGAACAATCGCTGCCGGCGCTGATCGAATTGCGCTACGACGGCAACCTGATCACGCCGGGGGCGACGCTCGAGACGATCCGCCAGCAGGCGGCCAGGGCGCGCGCCTGACCGCTGCGCCATGGTGGTGACAATTCGAGAGTATCCATGCCCGCGATTTAACGCTACCATCGGCACACGATCGATCCAACACGGGACAATGCATGGCGCGCAAGGGCATCACGGTGGTCACGCTGGTTTCAGCGCTGTGTTCATTGACAGGCGTGGCGCTGGCCGTCAACGCCGCCGTGCTGCTCACGCGCGGCCTGGCGGGCGACGCCTTGCTGCGGGGCGGGATGGGATTGTATTGCTGCGCACTGGCGTTCGTGCGCTACGACGCGTTCATCCGCATGGCCAGGCAGCCCGTCAGCCTGGCCGCCAGCGCCGAACGCACGGCGCTGGCGCGCCTGTTTCCGGCCCGCGTGATGCCCGCCGTCGCCATCGCCTTCCTGATGATGGTCGCCGGCACCGTCGTCAACATGGTGGCGTGGTTTCGCTGAGCGCATGCCCCGCTAGCGGGCGGCGCGGCCCTTGAGCCAGCGCATCAAGGTGCCCAGCAGCGGCAGTTTTTCATACAGCTCCTCGGCCGCGTCCCAGTAGTCGCGGTGCAGGCACACCCTGCCCTGGCCATCGAAGCGCAGGTGGGTGGCGCCGCGGATGGTCTGCGGCGCCGTCGAAAAACGCTTCATCCGAAACGTGAAATCCCACGTCAGGAAGGCGTCGGCGCCGTCGAGCACGCGGGTGGTGACGACGAAGCGGGGGGCGTCGACCTGCTCGTACATGTGGCGAAAGATGGCCGTGATGGGCGCCAGGCCGCGCACCTCGTTGAACGGGTCCTTGAAGGCGGCGTCGTCGGCGTAGATGGTCGCCAGTTGCGCCAGCGCGTCGGCGCTGATGGTTTCGTAAAACGTCACCAGGCGCGCCAGCGCGGCGGCGCTGTCAACGCCGCTCATAAGCCCGTCACCTTGTGGATCAGCCAGAAGTACAGCCGGTAGGGCAACAGGCGCGCCAGCCGCAGGCCGAACGTGAACCGCTTGGGAAAATGGATGTGGAAATGGCCCCGCTCGATGCCGTCGACCATCGCCAGCGCCGCCTGGTCCGCCGTCATCAGGGCCGGCATGGCGAAGTCGTTGCCAGCCGTGAGCGGGGTGTCGACAAAACCGGGATTGATCTGGTACACCCCGATGCCCTTGGCGTGCAGGTCCAGGTACAGGCATTCGGTGAGATTGATCAGGGCGGCCTTGGTGGGCCCGTACACGAGCGCCTTGGGCAGCCCGCCGTAGCCGGCCACCGAGGCGACCAGGCCGATGGCGCCGCTGCCCTGCCGCAGCAGTTGCGGCACGACGGCGTCGAGGCAGTAGTAGGCGCCGCGGATATTCAGGTCGATCATCGCTTCGGCGGCGGCCAGGTCGATGGCGTCGGCGCGCATTTCGTTGTAGCCGCCCGCCAGCACCAGCACCAGGTCGATGCCGCCCCAGGCGGCCACGATGGCGTCACGCGCCTGCAGCAGGGCGGCGCGGTCGAGCACGTCGAGCGGCAGCACCATTGCCGCCGGCGAGTCGGCCGCCAGCGCTTCGAGGGCGGCGCGCTTGCGCGCGGAGATGGCCACGCGGGCGCCGCGTCCGAGCAGCAGGCGCGCGCTGGCCGCGCCGATGCCGGTGGAGGCGCCGATCAGCCAGACCCGGCGGCCCTGCCAGTTGTCGATGGCGGGGTTCATCATCGCTTGGTGAACGACAAGGTGACGCTGCCCAGGTCGACGCCGAACTTGCTCATGGCGGTGCGGTTCAACATGACCTTGTCGTCGATCAGGAACATCCAGTCTTCCATGTCGACGTTGTAGACTTTGTCGCCCACCGGCTGGGCCAGCACGTATTTCCAGCGCAGGGCATTGCCGGCGACAACGCCGTGGGCGGTGCCGACGACATCGGCGGCGGTGGCGCTGAAGGTGCCGGCGCCGGTTTTTTTCAGGGTCCACACGCGCTTTTGGCGGGCGCCGTCGGCATACGTGAAGTCTTCGTCGAGGATGCCGGTGTCGCCCTGCCAGCTGGCGCGCATGACGACGACGAAGCGCTTGATGACGGCGCCGGAACGGTCCTGGAACATGCCGTGGGCGTCGAGGGTGCCATTGAAATAACGGGTCACGTCGAGCGCTGGTTGCTGGGCGGCGTACAGCTCGGGGCTGGGGGCGGCGCAGCCGGCCAGGCCGGTGGCGAGCAGCAGCGCGGCGCAAAGGCGCAGGGGCAGTTTCATGGGAGGTCCTTGGTTGATCGGGCTAGGGTTAACAGTAGAAGAGGAGAATCGCATCAGCAGTCGCGCAGGGGCGCGCGCCACAGCATCCACGCCGACACCAGCTTGAGGGCGCACGGCAGCAGCGCGTAGGCGCCGGCCAGGGCGGCGCCGCCGCCGCCCTGGCCGGGCACGTAGCCCCACCAGGCCAGCAGCGGCAGGGCGATGCCGGCGGCCAGCGCCAGCGTCATTTGCACGCCCCAGTTCCACACGCCGAAATAGGCAGCCTCGCCCCGCCCGGACTGGCCGGCCTGGCGAATCACGCCGGCCAGCAGCGCCGGCGGCAGCGCCAGGTCGGCGCCCAGCGCCAGGCCGGACAAGGCGCAGATGGCGCCGAAGCCGAGCGCGGCGCCGGCGCCGGCGGCGAGAAAATACGCCCACACGAACACCACGCTCGAGGCGAGCATGGCGCCGGCCCAGGCGCGCGCTTCGCCGAAGCGGCGTGCCAGCGCCACCCACAGGGGCATCGACAGCGCGGCCGCGCAAAAGTACACGATCAGGAACAGGCCGGCCATGGCGCCCAGGCCCAGGCGGTCGGTGGCGAAAAACAGGAACAGCGTGGCGGGAATGGCGGAGGCGACGCCGTTGACGAGCAGGACAGCGAACAGGGCGCGAAAGCGGGGCTGGCGAAATGGCGCCAGCATGGCGCGCCAGTGGGCATCACCCGGCTGCGCGGGCGCTGGCACGGGCCGCGCCGCCCGCGCCAGCAGGGCCGCGCCCAGCAGCAGGGCCACGCCAAAGGCGAGCGACAGCGCGGTGTAGCCGGCGGCGCCCGTCACCGCCGCCGCCAGCACCACGCCGGCCAGGCCGCAGCCTTCGCGCACGCTGGTGACGCGCGCGCGCAGGCTGGGCGCCTGGGTCAGCGCCGCGCCCCAGCTCTGGTGCGCGATGGTGGCCAGGCTAAAGCCGACATACACCAGCATCAGGGTGGCGCCGAACCAGGCCAGGGTGGCGCCCGGCGCCAGCGCCGGCGGATGGAACAGGCCGACGAAGCCGGCCAGCAGCACCGGCAGCGACAGCCAGACGAAACGGGGATAGCCGGCGCCGGCGCGGGCGATCCACCAGCCCAGCACGGGGTCGATGAAGGCGGCGCCGATGCGCGCCACCAGCAGCGCCGCGCCGATCAGGCCCAGCGACATGCCGGCCCGCTCGGCGTAGAACTGCGGCAGGTAGACGTAGATGGGCAGCGCCACCATGGCCAGCGGCAGGCCGAACAGGCCGTACAGCAGCAGATTGGCGGCGCCGAAGCGGCCGTCGGCGGCGACGCTGTCGCGTTTCACCGGGGCGCCGCCTGGCGCAACAGCGCCTGGCGCAAGGCGGGCGCGGTGCTGGCGGGATCGAGCCAGATGCCGAAGAAGGCACGCGCGAACTGCACGTCGTCGATGGCGCCGATGGCCACGCCGTCGCGGTAAAAGCGGGCGCCCACGGCGGGGATGTTGATGCCGGTGAGGTGCTCGCCGGCGACGACGTCGGGAAAAATCGCCGCCATCTGGCCCAGCCATTGCTGGCGCTGGGCGGGGCTGCCGGCGCCGATTTTTTCCATCTGTTCGACGCTGGCCTGGGCGATTTTTTTGCCTTTCAGGCTGCGCTCGTAGCGCAGGTCCAGCGCAAACGGCGCGTCGGGCCGGTAGCCGGCCGCGCCCACCAGCAGTTCGGCCGTGTAGATCTTCAGGCCGAAATAGGTAAACAGGCCACTGCCGGCCACGCGCGCCTGCGGCACGGCGGCCTCGATATGGGCCGGGGCCGGCGCCGCCAGCGCCGGGGCCGGACACGCCGCCAGGCAAGCCAGCATTGCCAGCGCGGCAATCAGCGGGGCGCGGCCCATGCTCACGCCTTCACCAGCGTGAAGTGCATCACATCGGTGTTACGGGCGCGGAACGCCGCTTCGCAGTAGCACAGATAAAACTCCCAGGTGCGAATAAAACGTTCGTCGAAGCCCTGGGCGCGCACCTGCTCGAGGCGGGCGTGAAAGGCGGCGCGCCAGCTGGCCAGGGTGCGGGCGTAATCGAGGCCGAAAGAAAACTTGTCGACCACGCGCAAGCCGTGCGCCGCCGCCTGCTGCTCGAACACGGCGGGCGATGGCAGCATGCCACCGGGGAAAATGAACTGCTGAATAAAATCGGTGCTCTTGCGATAGCGCTCGAACAGTTCGTCGGCGATGGTGATGGTCTGCACGCAGGCGCGCCCGCCCGGCTTCAGGCGCGCGGCGATGCAGGCGAAGTAGCTGGGCCAGTAGCTCTCGCCCACCGCTTCGAACATCTCGATCGAGGCGATGGCGTCGTACTGGCCGGTGCTGTCGCGGTAGTCGCACAGTTGCAGGTCGACCTGGCCGGCCAGGCCGGCGCGCTCGATGCGCGACCTGGCGTAGGCCAGCTGTTCGGTCGACAGGGTGACGCCCACCACGCTGGCGCCGTCGCGCGCGGCCAGTTCGGCAAAGCCGCCCCAGCCGCAGCCGATTTCCAGCACGGTGGCGCCGGCGGCCAGGTCGAGCTGGTCGAGAATGCGGCGGTACTTGGCCGCCTGCGCCAGCTGCAGGTCGGCGCCCGTGGCGGCGCTGTAGAGCGCACTCGAATACGTCATCGACGGGTCCAGCCACAAGCTGTAGAAGGCGTTGCCGATGTCGTAGTGGGCGTGGATGTTCTTGCGGCTGCCCGCCTTGCTGTTGCGGTTGAGCAGATGGCGCAGGCGATACGCCAGGCTGCCCCACCAGCTGCCATAGACGAGCGACTCGATGGTGTCGCGGTTGCGCGCCATCAGCTCGATCAGCGCCGGCAGGTCGGTGGTGGTCCAGTCGCCGGCGATGTAGGACTCGGCAAAGCCGATGTCGCCCGAGCGCAGGGCGGCCGTAAACAGGTTCCAGTTTTTCAGCTCCAGCACGATCGCCAGCGACGCGCCCGTGTCGCCGAAATGGCGCACCGTGCCGTCGGGCAGGTGCAGCGTCAGGGCGCCGTCGCGCAGCCGGGCCAGCAGGGCCAGGATGACGCGGGCGCCGGCCGGCGCCGCCGTGACGGGGTGGGCCTTGGCGCGCTCGACGGCGGCGGTGGGCATGGTTTCGTAGGTCATCGGGTCACCTTGTGTTGGGGCGGAGCGGGTTTCGGGTAGAACGGCGCGCGCTTGAGGAACAGGCGCAGCGCCTGGTAGTGAATGCGCAGCATCACGCCCAGGCTTTGCATGGGATAGGCAAAAAAGGCCAGGGCGACGCTGCGATCGTTCAAAGGGCGCGACAGGCCGCCGATACTGGTGTGCAGCAAGGTGCCGTCGGCATCGCCGTAGTCGATGCTGGCGCCGGTGCGTTCGCCCGCCCCCGTCGCCAGCGCGGTGCGCACGAAGCGGAAGCGGTACTCGCCGGCGACGGGATTGAAGGGCGAGACGTGAAACACCTTGCGGGCGTGCAGTTCGGCGCCGTCGGCGATGACGGCGCCGTCGTCGAGCAGGTAGCAATGGCGTTCGCCAAAGGTATTGCGCACGTCGCACAGCACGGCGCGCAGGGCGCCGTCGGCGCGGTGGCAGAACCAGAACGAGACGGGGTTGAAGACGTAGCCCAGCACGCGCGGCATGGTCTGCAGCCAGACCTCGCCATCGGCGTCCTCGATGCCCTCGGCGCGCAGCAGGGTGCCGATCCAGTCGAGCAGCGTGCTGGCGCCGTCGCCGTGGTCGGCGTCGTAAAACGACAGCACATTGAAGCGGTTACGGCTGAACAGGCGGCTTTTGAGCTGGGCCTGCCCCAGCGCGCGCAGGGGCAGGCGCAGGTAGTAGGCGCGGTAGCTGAAGGCGTTGACAACGGGCCGCAGGCGACGGTGGCCCACGCGGCCGAAGCACAGCTGCGGCACGGCGGCCGGCTCAGGCGAGCGCATGCGGGGCCGTCGAGAAAGGCGCAGGCGCACCCTGTTGCAGCAGCGCCGTCAGCGAGGCCGCCACCGCCAGCCCCGCCTTGAGGCCATCTTCATGAAAGCCGTAGCCGAGCCAGGCGCCGGCAAACCAGGTGTTGTGCTGTCCCTGCAGGCGGGCGATGCCGCCCTGCGCCGCCACCGCCGCCGCATCGAACACGGGGTGGGCGTAGTCGAAGCTGGCGATCACGCTGGCCGGATCGGGCGCATCGATGGGATTGAGCGAGACGATCACGGGCGTGCTCACGGGCAGCGGCTGGAGCATGTTGAGCAGGTAGTGCACGCACACCTGGGGCGTGCCTGTGAGCGCGCCCGTGCTCTGGTAATTCCACGCCGACCAGGCCTTGCGGCGGCGCGGCAGGCAGCGCGCGTCCGTGTGCAGCACGGCGCGGTTGGGCTGGTAGCCGATCGCCGACAGCAGGCGCGTCTCGTCCGCGCCGGCGTCGGCCAGCAGCGCCAGCGCCTGGTCGCTGTGGCAGGCCATGACGACCTGGTCGTAGTACTCGGCGCCGGCGGCGGTGCTGATGCGCACGGGCGCGCTGGCGCCCGTCACGTTGCGGTGCACGCCCAGCACGGGCTGCGCCAGGCGGCGCGAGGCGATGCCGGCCAGCAGGCGCTCGACATAATTGCGCGAGCCGCCCCGCACGGTGCGCCACTGGGGCCGGTCGTTCACTTGCAGCAGGCCGTGGTTGTGGCAGAAGCGCACAAAGGTGGCCAGCGGGAAGGCCAGCATCTGGCTCGACGGGCAGGACCAGATGCAGGCGGCCATCGGCAGCAGGTACCAGTGGCGGAACTGGACGCTGTAGCCTTCGCTGTCGAGCCATTCCCCCAGTCCGACGGCCGGGATGGCGCCGCTGTCAGCCAGCGCCGTGGCCTGGCGGTTGAAGCGCACGATGTCGGCCACCATGCGCAGAAAGCGGGGGCGCAGCAGGTTGCGGCGCTGGGCGAACACGCTGTCGAGATTGGCGCCGGCCCATTCCAGGTCGGCGCCGCCATCGAGCGGCAGCTTGACGGAAAACGACATGTCGCTGGGGGCGACGTCGACGCCGAGTTCGTCGAACAGGGCAATGAGCTGGGGGTAGGTGCGATCGTTAAACACCAGGAAGCCCGTGTCGACGCCAAACGTGCGGCCCTCGAGGGTGACATCGACGGTGTTGCTGTGGCCGCCAAAATACGTGCCTGCTTCGTACAAGGTGACGTCGGCGCCCGCCTGCGAAAGGCGGTAGGCACACGACAGGCCGGCAATGCCGGCACCAACAACTGCTATTTTCATGCTATCGCTTTCTGCAATATTTGTCCTGGACAATACCGGGAGGGACTATCCATTCTGTGTAATACTCGCTGCTACGGCGAATTTGTCATGGACAAATCGGATCGCGCTAGTTTATACGCATCGGCCACCGATTCAGATTCAAAATTATCAAATTTCATCGTGCCGTAGTTAATGCTTTTGTTTCAGAAAGATTTTTATCGTGTTTTATCCTGCTGAAATTGCCGAACAGGAAACGCCTGCAACTTTGTCCAATCCGCCGCCGGTCGCGGTAGAATGGTCCGTCGCGGCACCGGCGGCGATTTCTCCGCCAGCGACGCGCTGCATCGCCTTCCCTTGGAACCCGCCTCATGACCACCGCCCCCGCCCCCCTTGTTTTTTCCAGCATCAGTGACGTCGAACGCGATGTCGGCATCGCCAAGGAGACCTTGCGCGTGTGGGAGCGGCGTTACGATTTCCCCCGCCCCCAGCGCGACGCCAATGGCGAACGGGTCTATCCGCCCGACCAGGTCTACAAGCTGAGCCTGGTCAAACGCCTGCTTGACCAGGGTTACCGCCCCGGCAAGATCATGGCCCTGGACGTGGCCGCCCTGGGCGAACTGGGCGGCAAAGCCCCGTCCGGGCCGGCCGCGCGCGGCATCGACGACCCGGAAATCGCCCTGTGCCTGGGCTTGCTGCGGGCGCACCAGGTGGCCGAATTGCGCCAGCGCCTGTCGCAGGCGATGCTGAGCATGGGTTTGCAGCGCTGCGTGGTCGAACTGATCGCCCCGCTCACGACGGCGATCGGGATCGCCTGGACCCAGGGCCAGATGGCGGTGTTCGAAGAGCATTTGTATTCGGACATGCTGCAAACGGTGCTGCGCAATGCCATCGTCGCCGCCAGCGGCGAGCGCCACGATGGCCAGCGCCAGCCGCGGGTTCTGCTCACCACCGTGCCGCAGGAGCGCCACGGGCTCGGCTTGCTGATGGTGGAGGCCTTGCTGGCGCTGGAAGGGGCCCATTGCATTTCGCTGGGGGTGCAGACGCCGCTGTCCGATATCGTCGACGCGGCCCGCACCCAGGGCGCCGATATTGTCGCCCTGTCCTTCTCCGGCGTGAGCTCGCCGCGCGCGGCAGTGGACAATATCAACGAGTTACGGCTGCGCCTGGGCGCGGCCACCGAGGTGTGGGCCGGCGGCGGCGGCGTGGCCATGGCGCGCCGCCACCTGCAGCCCGGCACGGTGCTCGACCTGGGCTCGATCGGCAGCGCCGTGGCGCGCTGGCGCGAGCGCCACGGCGCGCCCGCCGGGGACGTGCCGGCCGCGGCCTGAAAGCATCAGCCCCTCTGGTAAAATACGCGCCAGTCAGTTCGTCGTGCCCGGCACCGCCCGGCATGTGCATGCAGCGCCCGTCCCCAGAGATCCATGTTCAGCTTTTTCAAGAAAAAACCCGCTGTTGTCGAAGCCCCGCCCGCGCCGCCAGCGCCGCCAGCGCCGGTAATCACACCGGTCGTCGCGCCCGTGGTGCCCGTGGTGGTGCCCGCGCCGCCAGAGCTGGCGCCTTCGCCATCGCGCCGCTACGGCACCACCTCGACCTTCGTGGCGCCGCCGGTAGTAACGCCCGTGCAGCCAGCGGCAATGCCATCGCCAGCGCCGGTCATCGCCCCCGTCGTGCCAGCGCCTGCGCCCGTCGTGCCAATGCCAATGCCAGCGCCGACGCCCGTCGTGACGGCGGCAGCGGCAGCGCCCGCGCCCGCCCCATCGACGCCAACGCCGCCGCCGGGTCCCCTCCTGGTCGCGCCCGCGCCGGCCACCGAGTGGATCAGCGAGACGGCCGAACGGCCCGTGCTCGAGGCCGAGCGCAAGTCCTCGTGGATGGCGCGCCTGAAGGCGGGGCTGTCGAAGACCTCGTCGAACCTGTCGCTGCTGTTCGTGGGCGCGAAGATCGACGAAGATTTATATGAAGAGCTCGAAGCGGCCCTGTTAATGTCGGACGCCGGCATGGACGCCACCCAATTCCTGCTCGACGGCTTGCGCCGCAAGGTCAAGGACGAGCGCCTGCTCGACGCCGCCGCCGTCAAGGGCGCCCTCAAGGTGCTGATGACCGATCTGCTGCGGCCGCTGGAAAAGCCGCTCGAACTGGGCCGCCACGAGCCCATGGTGATGATGATTGCGGGCGTCAACGGCGCCGGCAAGACCACCACCATCGGCAAGCTGGCCAAGCACATGCAGAAATACCAGCAATCGGTGCTGCTGGCCGCCGGCGACACCTTCCGCGCCGCCGCCCGCGAGCAGTTGATGGTCTGGGGCCAGAGAAACAACGTGACCGTGATCGCCCAGGAATCGGGCGACCCGGCCGCCGTGGCCTTCGACGCCGTGCAATCGGGCAAGGCGAAAAAGATGGACGTGGTCATGGTCGACACGGCCGGCCGCCTGCCCACCCAGTTGCACCTGATGGAAGAGCTGAAAAAAATCAAGCGGGTCATCGCCAAGGGCATGGCCGGTGCGCCCCACGAACTGGTACTGGTCATTGACGGCAACACGGGACAGAACGCGCTGGCCCAGGTAAAAGCCTTCGATGACGCCTTGCAGCTGACGGGCCTGGTCATTACCAAGCTCGACGGCACCGCCAAGGGTGGCGTGCTGGCGGCGATCGCCCGCACGCGGCCGATTCCCGTGTATTTTATTGGCATCGGCGAGAAAATCGAGGACTTGCAGCCGTTCAAGGCCGACGAGTTCGTCGAAGCCCTGCTGGGCTGAGCCATGAGCGCCCCCATGATCGCCTTCGAGTCCGTCAGCAAGCAGTATTCCGCCCACGCGATTGCCCTGCGCGAGGTCAGTTTTGACATCGCCCGGGGCGAGCTGGTCTACCTGGCCGGCCCGTCCGGCGCGGGCAAGTCGACCCTGCTCAAGATGATCGCCGCCATTGAGCGGCCCACCGCGGGTGCCGTGCTGGTCAATGGCCAGGACATCGGCAAGCTGCGCCGCGAAGGCGTGCCTTTCCTGCGGCGCAACCTGGGTCTGATCTTCCAGCAACAAAAACTCTTGAACGACCGCCACATCCTGGCCAATACCATGATGCCCCTGCTCGTCATCGGCGCCTCCAAGGCCGAGGCCGAGCAACGCGCCCGCGCCGCCCTCGACAAGGTGGGCCTGCTCGAGCGGGCCAAGGACTTGCCGCTCGAACTGTCCGGCGGCGAGCAGCAGCGGGTGTCGATCGCCCGCGCGATCGTGAACCGGCCGCAGATCATCCTGGCCGACGAACCCACCGCCAACCTCGACCGCGCCAGCGCCGACAAGGTGCTCGATGCCTTGCGCGCGTTCAACCGCGCCGGCGTCACCTGCCTGATTTCCACCCACGATGACAGCGTGCTCGACGGTGCAGCCCGCGTGATTCACCTGAACCAGGGCGAACTGATCATGGAGAACGCATGAATCGCTGGTTGCGGCAACACCGCTTCGCCTTCGGCGCCGCGCTGGGCAATGTCAGAAAGGCGCCCGGCAGCTTCCTGTTCAACGTCGCCGTCGTGGCGATCGCCCTGGCGCTGCCGTTCACGGGCTTGACCTTGCTGGAAAACGTGCGTCCCGTGTCCGAGCAATTGTCGGTCGATCCGGAAATCAGCGTGTTCCTGACGCCGCAGACGGCACGCGCCGAGGCCGCGGCGCTGGCCCCGCAACTGCGCGCCACGCTCAAGGCGACCAAGGCGAAAATCACCTTCGTGCCGCGCGAGCAGGCGCTCGAATCGCTCAAGGACAAGAGCGGCCTGACCGACGTGCTCGGGTCGCTCGGTGAAAATCCCCTGCCGGACGGCTACGTCATCAAGCTCGACGGCTTCAAGAACGCCGCCGATGCCAGCCAGGTCGATACGCTGGCGGCCCAGCTGCGCGCCCTGCCCGGGGTCGACACGGTGCAGGTCGATTCGGCCTGGGTCAAGCGCCTGGCGGCCCTGCTGGGCATCCTGCGGCTGGTGCTGCTGCTGCTGGCGGTGACGCTGGGCATGGTGGTCATCGCCGTGGTGTTTAACACGATTCGCCTGCAGGTATTGACGCAGCGCGAGGAAATCGCCGTCTCCAAGCTGATCGGCGCCACCGACGTGTTCATCCACCGGCCGTTTTATTACACGGGCGCCCTGCTGGGCCTCGCTTCGGGCGCCGTCGCGCTCGGCGCCGTGGCGCTGGCGCTGCGTCCCCTGAACGTGGCAATTGCCGAATTTGCCCGTTTATATGCGAGCGAATTTCAGCTGGCCGCCCTGCCCCCGCTGGGCGTGGCCGCCCTGCTGGCCATCAGCGCCGGCCTCGGCCTGGCCGGCGCCATCCTGTCGGTGCAGCGCCACCTCGCACGATTGAACTAATCGTGCAGCGCACAATCTAAGCTCCCATTAAGACTGTGCTGTCAAACTAGGGTTGAAAATTCCAGGCGCTGCGGCGCCTGGAACGAGTTGAATGTGCGCGTGATCAAAGGTACGCCCACCAGCGACACCTACAGTGGTTTTCCGCCTTTTTTTTCGATTCCAAATCGCAAGTTCGGCCCTATCACACTCATAGCTGAGGCCAATTGGCACTCCCATCAAGAGAGTGCTAAACTGTGATTTCGCTAGCGGGACACTTCAATCACCACCGCCAGCACCACGCTTGACGCTGTATCACACACACGAGGATTACATGACGACGATGTCCACACACTCCGCACTGATTCCAACGGGAACTCGGGCGCTGGGATTGGGCTTCACTGGCAATCTTGGCAATATCGATGCTTACATCTCGGCGGTCAACCGCCTGCCGATGCTCACGCACGAGGAAGAAATCTCGCTGGCCAAGCGCCTGCAGGAACACAACGACCTTGCCGCCGCCCAGGAACTGGTGTTGTCGCACCTGCGCCTGGTGGTGTCGATCGCCCGCGGCTATCTCGGTTATGGCCTGCCCCACGCCGACCTGATCCAGGAAGGCAATATCGGCCTGATGAAGGCGGTCAAGCGTTTCGACCCCAACCAGGGCGTGCGCCTGGTGTCGTACGCCATGCACTGGATCAAGGCCGAGATGCATGAGTACATCCTGAAAAACTGGCGCCTGGTCAAGGTGGCCACCACCAAGGCCCAGCGTAAACTGTTTTTCAACCTGCGCAGCAACAAGGTGGGCCTGGACGCCATGTCGCCCACGCAGATCGATGCGCTGGCCAAGCTGCTCGACGTCAAGCGTGAAGAAGTGATCGAAATGGAAACCCGGCTGTCGGGCCGCGACATTGCGCTCGAAGCCCCCACCGACGACGAGGACGACAAGTTTTCGCCCATTGCCTACCTGTCGTCCGACCTGTCGGAGCCGACCAAGGTGATGGAAGCGCAGCAAGTGACGCGCTTGCAGTCGGAAGGACTGGAAACGGCGCTGGGCAAGCTCGACCCCCGCTCGCGCCGCATCGTCGAAGCGCGCTGGCTGGCCAATGACGACGGCTCCGGCGCCACCTTGCACACGCTGGCCGAGGAGTTCGGCGTGTCGGCCGAGCGGATTCGCCAGATCGAGTCGGCGGCCTTGAAAAAAATGAAGACGGCACTGTCGTCGTTCGTTTAAGCGAAGACGTCCAGCCACCAGAAAGGCGCCCGCGGGCGCCTTTCTCACGTCTGGCAGCGCGACGTGCGCAAGGCGGCGCCCGTGCTACCATCGGCGCTCATTGAACAGGGCGCCCCGATGCGACAATTTTTCATGTGGTTCAAACTGGGTTGCGCTTTTCTGATGTACACCTTGGCCGGCTGCGCCGGCACCCCCGCGATGCCGCCCTTGCACGATGCCAGTTACCCGCTCACGCCAGGCCAGTCGGCCGCCATCGGCGGCGGCGCCAGCGTGCGCTACGAAGCGTTTGCGGACAGCCGTTGCCCGCAGGGGGCGCAGTGCATCTGGGCGGGCAAGGTCAGCTACCAGTTCGTGCTCAGCAGCGCTGCCGGCCAGGAACGTTTTGCGCTCGATTACGCCGGGCAGCGGGTCGAGGCCAGCACGGTACCGGGCCTGTGGTTCGGCATCTCGTTTGAGCGGGTCAGCGCCGTGCCCGTGGAGCAGCATGCGGTGGTGCTGGAAGTGAGAAGAACGGCGGCGCCACGGCCTTGACGGCATCGATCAGGCGAAAAAAAGGGCGCTTTCACCGTTAGCTGTTGAGTTTCTTTCGAACTCAAGCGCCGAAGTGACCGAGCGCCGCTGCGAGGAAGCGCTCGGCGTTGCCGATGCGGCGCAGGTCGATGGCCCAGCACCAGCCCAGGTAATTGTCCAGATAGCGCGTGGCCACGCCGTTGAAGTGATGGAGCCACCGTTTAAAGCGGCTGTGATAAGCGTTGACGTTTTGAATGTGAATGGCTTCACGTACACGAACGCCCTGGCGCAGCTTGACGCTTTGATGGTCGATGCCCGCCTCGCGCGCGAATTTTTTATAGGCCGCATTGGCGTCGCTCACGAGCAGCACATCGCGCTGTAACTTCGGTAGCAGGTGGGTGTGCAAGGCCGTGGCCTTGAGGGCGCCGCGCCCGGCAATAAAATCGATGGTGGCGCCGCCCCGGTCGCGCGCCACCACGATGTTGACCAGTTGCCTGGATATGCCCCGTTTCGACGCGACGCCCCCGCGCTTGCGTGGCGCTCTGCCCAACGGTGTATTTTCCTGCTGACTTTCCTGCCCGCTTTCCTGATCCTTTTTCGGCCCGTTGTTCTGATCACTTTCCTGCTGATTACTCTGCTGGCTGCTCTGCTGCTTGCTCTGCTTCTTACCCTGCCGGTTCCCCTTCTCCGATTCGAGCAAAAACGTCTCGTCGGCCTCGGTGATGCCTTGCAGTGTGGCGGGTCGGTCGAACTTGACCCAGTGCAGGAAGCGGTGGCGCCATCTGAAACTGGTATTGGCGTGCACCTGCACTTTCTCGGCGGCGCTTTTGACGGTGCAGGCCGGGTCGCGCAGGCAATCGAAATACGCGAGCCACTTGCCCTTGAGGCGCAGGCGCGCCAGTGGCGTGCCCGTCAAACCATTGAAGGTTTTTCCACAGGCGCTGCAGCGGTAGCGCTGCAGGCCATTGGCGAAGCCGTGGCGGCCGAATTGGCGCGATGCGCAGCGGGGACACACGCTGTGCGCACGGGCGATCTGATCGATCAGTGTGGCGATGCGCTCGCCGTTGACGAGCGCCGACATGAAGCAGCAGACGGCCAGCCTCTGGTGGGTATTAAAGGTGCGCAGCCGGGAGAACAGGCGGGTGAAATTAGGACGGACCTGCTTGCCTTGTGCCATGCTGCTCTCCCATCACGTTGGTGGAGCAGGTTTGACCTCAGCAATTCAAATCGGTTCGGGGTCGACCCACAGCAAACGGTGAAAGCGCCAAAAAAAAGCAGGCACCGCGAAGACGGAACCTGCAAAGGGCACTGCCGGAGAAATCCGTACCGCGCCGCGCCGGGTGGCGCGAACGGTCTTAGTTCAAGTGCGGCGTAATTTTTGGCATCAATTCGTCGAAGGTGCGGCCACTGCCGTTTTCGCCGATGGCATGCATCTTCCACTCATTGTTGTGGCGGTACAGCTTGGCCATGATCTGCGCCGTGTGGGCGCCCTGCACGGACAGGTCGTAGCGCGCCACTTCTTTCTGGTCGGCCGCGTTAATGATGCGGCAGTAGGCGTTTTCCACCTGCGAGAAATTCTGGCCGGTAAAACTGTTGACCGTAAACACCAGCGATTTCACCTGCGGCGGCACGCGCGACAGGTCGACGACGATCTGCTCGTCGTCGCCATCGCCGGCGCCGGTGCGGTTGTCGCCCGTGTGGACGATGCTGCCGTCCTGGCTCTTGAGCTGGCGGAACCAGACGGCGTCGACCGACTTGCCGTTTTCATCGAACAGCAGGCAGGAGGCGTCGAGATCGACCGACTCGGTCTTGCTGCCGAAGCCGAACAAACCCTTCTTCTTGATGGCGTCCCAGCCAAGGCCCATGACGATGCGCGTGAGCGCGCCGCCGGCTTCCTTGTCGAGGGAAATTTTCTGGCCTTTTTGCAGACTGACTGACATGTGATGCTCCTTATTCGGGTGGATGGACGGGCAGTCGCGCTTAGCGCGATCCCTGCTGGGTCCAGGTACGGAAGGCGGCGCGGTTGCGCGAACAAACGTAGACCTTGCCTTTGCCGGAAAAACGCAGCACGACACCTTCGCCGCTGGTCTGGCTGTTGATCAGGTTGCCGAGGAAGCCGCCGCTGCTGCCCGTGGTGATGGAAATTTCGTAACGCAGGGTGCTGTCCCAGCACACCACGTGGGAGTTGTCGATGATGGCGTCCTTGCCCGGCTCGACGTCGAGCGCCGACATGGAGCCAAAACCGGACACCACGACCTGGCCGCGGCCGCTCGTTTCGGTGACGAAAAAGCCGCCGCTCTGGGCGAACAAGGCATTGCCCACGCTTTGCGTGCGCACCTTCAGTTCGACGCCGGAACTGGCAGCGACGAAGGCGCCGTCGCTGATGATGTAATTGTTGGGCCCCACATCGACCACTTGCATGGCGCCGGGCAAGGTGGGCGACAACAGGCAATCGCCGTCGCCCCGCACCGCTTCGATGTGCTGCTGGAAGAACGACTCGCCGTTGGCGAAGGTGCGCATCAGCGCGCTGCCGAGGCCCCCCTTCATCTTGCCCTTCAGGTCGAGCGTTGCTTCCATCATCACCATGGCGTCCGATTCGCAATAAATCGTGTCGCCACGGCGCATCGCCACGTGAAGGAAGGGATCGACGTCCCCCGTTACTGTAAACACTGGCATGTAAAACCTTCCTTTCCGTGGTGGTTGTTCAAATTGTTAGGTGCATGGTAGGCGCTCGTGGCCCGGACCGCAATGGCGCCGGGGCGAGCGCCTGCGTTGTTTAGACGTTGACGCCGAAGTTCTTTGCCAGGGGGCCCAGGCCGCCCTTGAAACCCTGGCCGATGGCGCGGAATTTCCAGTCGCTGCCGGCGCGGTAGACTTCGCCGAAAATCATCGCCGCTTCCGTCGAGCTGTCTTCCGACAGGTCGTAGCGGGCGATTTCCGCGTTGCCGGCCGCATTGATGCAGCGGATGAAGGCCTTCGACACCTGGCCGAAATTCTGGTTGCGCGTTTCGGCGTCGTGAATCGTCACGGCGACGGCGATCTTGTCGATGTCGGCCGGTACCGCACTCAGGTCGATGGTGACGGTTTCATCATCGCCGTCGCCGGCGCCGGTCAGATTGTCGCCCGAGTGGACGATCGAGCCGTCGGTCGATTTGAGGTTGTTATAGAACACGAAGTCGGCGTCCGAGCGCACTTTGCCGGCGGCGTTGAGCAGGAACACGGCGCCGTCCAGGTCGAAGGCCGCGCCATCGGTGCTGCGGGTGTCCCAGCCCAGGCCGACGATCATTTTGGTCAGGCCAGGTGCTTCTTTGCTCAGGTTGACGTTGCCGCCTTTTTGCAGACTGATTGCCATGATGTAAATCTCCTAGTTGATTAAATTAAAACCACTTTGTGCTGGCTTACGGTAGACCTGCAAGCCGTTCTGAACACCGGGTACTTCTGACAGGGAGCGAACCGGTGTTCGGCCGTTCGCTCCGGGTTCTGCCACTGGCGTCCGCTCAGGCGACGGCCAGTTCCTTGTGCTGCCTGCGGTGCTTGATGGACGACCACAGCGAGGCGACGATGAAGGCCACGCCGATCAGGCCCGTGAACACTTCGTGAATGTGATACTTCATGCTGGCCAACATGATCAGGGCCAGGATACCGATCGCATAGTGCGCGCCGTGTTCGAGGTAGACGAACTCATCGAGCGTGCCCTGCTTGACCAGGTACACCGTCATCGAGCGCACAAACATGGCGCCGATGGCCAGGCCCAGCATGATGATCACCACGTCGTTGGTGATGGCAAACGCGCCAATCACCCCGTCGAAGCTGAACGATGCATCGAGCACTTCCAGGTACAGGAAGGCGCCCACACCACCACGCTTGACCAGTTCGCCCACATTGGCGCCCGATTCCTCGGCGCTGTCCTTCTCCAGCAGGCTGCTGAGGGTGTCGACGCCGACGTAAATCAGGATACCCCACAGGCCGGCCATCAGGACCACCATCTTCTGCGCTTCTTCCACCAGGCCCAGGCAGCCCATCAGGGTACCGAGGGCGATCATCACCGAGATCGACGAGACCTTGCCCAGCGCGCCGATTTTCTCTTCGATGTGGCCCAGCCAGTGCATTTCTTTCGAGTCATCGAGCAGGAAGTTCAGGAACACCAGCAGCAGGAACATGCCGCCAAACGCCGCCACTTCCGCGTGGTGCGCCGTCAGATGCGCCGAATACTGCTTCGGATCGGACAGGGCCAGGTTCCACACTTCCAGCAAACCCAGGTCGGCTGCCTGCGCCACGATGACCAGCGGGAACAGCAAGCGCATACCAAACACGGCGATGATGATGCCCACGCCGAGGAACAGCTTTTGCCAGAACTCGTCCCAGGTCTTGAGCACCGAGGCATTGACGACGGCGTTGTCGAATGACAGCGACACTTCCATGATGCCCAGGATAACGGCCACGCCCAGCGCGGTCAGCGCGCCCGACCAGCCACCGTGCGTGTAACCCCACCAACCGGACACTGCCAGGCAGATGAAGGTGACCAAAAATGAAATGCGGAAATGCTTCATGCGGCTTCCTTTCTTCTTATTAAGTTACTTACATGTATTCAACGGACTGAATTGATGTGTCACAGTGTAAATGCATGCAAACAATTGAAATAGCGAAGATAATTGGACGAACACTTCCGAAAAACAGAACAATGAACCAAAACGATCTCAATTTTCGCCACTTGTACTATTTCTGGGTGGTCGCCAAGGAAGGCGGCGTCACGCGCGCGGCCGAGCGCCTGGGGCTGGCCGTGCAAACCATCAGTACCCAGTTGTCGCAGCTGGAACAGCAGGTGGGAACGGCCCTGTTCGCCCAGCAGGGCCGGCGCCTGGTGCTGACCGAATCGGGCCGCACCGCGCTGCGCTACGCCGACCAGATTTTTCTGCTGGGCGAGCAGTTGCACGACGCCCTGAGCGAAGTCGACACCAAGAAAATCCGCCTGACCGTCGGCATTTCCGACTCGCTGCCGAAACTGACCGCCTACCGCATGCTCGAGACTACCATGCAGCTTGAACGCAAGGTGCGCCTGGTCTGTTACGAAGACAGTTTCGACGCCTTGCTGGCCGACCTGGCCCTGCACAAGCTCGACGTGGTGCTGACCGACCGCCCCGTGCGCGGCGGCAGCACCCTCAAGGTGTTCAGCCACCTGCTGTTCGAGAGCGCCACCATGGTGGTGGGCACGCCCGCGCTGGCGCTGGCGCACCGCCAGGATTTTCCCCGCAGCCTGAACGGCGCCCCCTTCCTGCTACCGACGCGCAACAACGCGCTGCGCGCCAAGATCGACGACTGGTTCGGCCAGCATGCGGTGCGGCCCGACATCGTCGGCGAATTCGAGGACAACGCCCTGCTCAACACCTTCGGCCGGCGCGGCCTGGGCCTGTTTTTCGCCACCGCCGCGCTGGCCGGCGACATCGAAGAACAGTTCGGCGCCGTGCTGGTGGGCGAGGTCGATGCCGTGCGCGAACAGTTTTTTGCCATTTCAAACGAGCGCAAAATCGAGCATCCGGGCGTCGAGGCAATTCTTGCTTCGGCGCAGGCGAGCGGAACCCATGCCGGCTGAACGGTACAATGTCTTGTGAAAATGAGATCGTCGGCACTTTGTGCCCGCTTGCCGGGCGCGCGATTTCACTCCCCCAACCCTCACCGATCCTATGCATAACCTCCTGTTAGTCCTGCTGGCGCTGTTTCTCGTCATCCTCAACGGCTTTTTCGTCGCCGCCGAATTCGGCATCGTCACCCTGCGCAAAACCCGCATCCGCGCCATTGCCAGGACCCAGGGCCTGAAGGGCCGCATCCTTGCCAAGGTGCACAGCCAGCTCGACGCCTACCTGTCCGCTTGCCAACTGGGCATCACCCTGGCCTCGCTGGGCCTGGGCTGGGTGGGCGAGCCCGCCTTTGCCAGCCTGCTCGAACCCCTGTTCGGCATGATCGGCGTGACCTCCCCTGAAATCGTCCACGGCGTCTCGTTCGTGTTCGCCTTCAGCGTGATTTCCTTCCTGCACATCGTGGTGGGCGAGCTGGCACCGAAATCGCTGGCGATCCGCAACCCCGAGATCATCGGCCTGTACAGCGCCCTGCCCCTGTACGCCTTTTATTGGGCCATGTACCCGGCCATCTGGGTGCTCAACGGCAGCGCCAACCTGGTACTGCGCGTGGCTGGCCTGAACGGCGCCGGCGGCCACGACGCCCATTATTCGACGGAAGAACTCAAGCTGATCCTGCGCACCAGCCAGCCCGGTGAAAAGCACACGCGCGACGAGCGCCACATCCTGGCGCAGTCGCTCGATTTTTCCCAGTTGACGGTGGCCGAGCTGATGCGCCCGATCAACGAAGTCATTGCCCTGCATGCCAACAAGCCGATTGAAACCAATCTGGAAACCATGCGCCGCAACCGCTTTAGCCGTTACCCGTATTTCGACAAGAATGGCGAAGACGTGCTGGGCGTGATCCACATGAAAGACCTGTTTTTCGCCCAGCAGTCGGGACGCCCCCTGCTCGACCTGACGCCCTACCTGCGCCCGGTGGAAACCATGTCGGCGCGCACCAGGGCGCAGGACATGTTCCGCCGTTTTCGGGAAGGTGCGCCCCACTTCGCCCTGATCGGCGAAAAGGGCAAGCGCCCCGTCGGTTTCATCACCCTCGACAATTTGCTGGGCGCGATGGTGGGCGAAATCCACGACGAATTCCGCCTCAACGAAAACGACTGGCTCAAGCAGGAAGACGGCACCCTGATCGGCAAGGCCAGCCTGCCCATCTTCTCGCTCGAACGGGCGCTGGGGATCGACATCAACAACGAAGGCATGGGCCTGGACGAAGTCGAGTCGGTGGGCGGCTTGCTGATGGTGAAGCTGGGCGATATTCCCAAGCAGGGTCAGCGGATCGAGTTTCCCCGGTTCGATGTCGTCGTCAAGAAAATGAACGGTCCCCGCATCGTGCTGGTCAAGGTCATTCCCCAGTTGCAGCGCGATGACGACACGGACGACCTCGACTAACTGCCACTTAACTTTCGTTGATATGCTGGCGCAGAATTTCCATCCAGCGGGCATGGGATTGCTGCATGCCCTTCTCGGGAAAGTCGATTTTCCAGGTCGGGAAATCGATATCGCGCACCTCGATAAACAAGCCCGTGTTGGCGGCATTGGCTTTTGAGGCGCGAATATTGGCCGACGTCATCGCCAACGCCGTCCCCAGGTCGCCGCCCCCGCCAATGAATTTTCCACCCGTCTGGATATTGGTATTCCAGCTGCGGATATCGCTGAAAGCGTACGCGCGGTACTGCTTGTTCTGATACAGGTGGACGATGCGCTGGGCGGGGTCGATGCCGATCGCCGTGTTCTTGTAAAAACTCTGGTACTGCAAGGGCGCGATCACGGCCTGGACATCCTTCACGGGATCGACGTGCTTGGGCGATGGCTGCCGGCCGGCGCGCCACCAGGCCCAGGCGGCCCCGGCCAGCATGAGCAGTCCGACCAGGCTGAGCGGCTGACGGAACAATACCAACAGGATCAGGCCGGGGATGCCGACCATCAGGGCGCTGGCGGGAACAGGTTTCATTGCATATCTCCTTGGAGTTCATTGGGGGGCTGGAGAACTATTCGAGCGCCCTGATCAAAAGCGGAGATTATTTGTGGAAGCGCTGCGCTGAAGGCCAAGTGCTTGCTGGCGATGCCCGCTGTCCCATGACTATAATCAGGCATGAAATCATCTACCCTGCTCGCTTACGCCATCCGCCTGGCTTCGTTGGCATTCGGTGCCTTTGTCATCATGGCCAGTATCCCGCTGGCCATGCTCGGTGCTGCCGTACCGAGCGAATACGCCCCACCACCTTTACTGGCCTTGCCGGCAGCGGCATTGCTGATTGCATCGGGCTTCTTTTATGTCGGCCTGGTCGGACGGCGTATGGCAAAATCCCGCTTGCATCATGTGCTTGCGGGGATGCTACTGGCCCTCCCGCTTGCATTGGGTGGCTCGCTTCTGACCGCGTCACACGGGCGTGAGTGGCAGCCCATGGGCTGGTTCTTCCTGGTGCCAGCAAGCCTGCTGTTCGTGTGCACGGTGTGGCCCTTGCATCTCACCTCAAGCGACGGCGGGCCAGGAACTCATTAGAATGGCTGCATCAGGCAGAGGACGGCCTGGGGGCGGACCGATCGGCCGATGACAGGCCACTTCCGGACAGCAGCAGCCGATTGACCACGCAAATCTAAAGCCGGCATCTCGATGGATTGGAAACACTTTTCATCTATGTGCGTTTGCGCCTGCATTGGTATTGGCACCCTGTGCAGCGTCATCTCCTTGGCGATGACACCGCGCGATGAAAATTTGCTGCGCAATTTCCTTTCGCGACCAAGGTCGGCGTTCAGGCCCGCCGCATTGAAGTTTCGCGACGCGTCGCTGGTGTGCGGTTTTCTCGCGGTTCTCATGGCTGCTGCCTGGTATTTTCTATAGACAGGTCTGCTGCCCACAGCGCGGCGCCTGGCGCCGTTCCGCTACATAGTTACGTTCCCGGACACCCCTCCGACGAAGGTCTCAGTTGGCCAACGCCGACACCAGCCGGTCTGGACAATCTGGTTTCGGCCAAGAACGCTCAGGCGACAGCCTGACAATCCGGCGAGCCACATTTATAGTAGTTGATCATCCCCCTATGTCAGCATAGTTGTCGCGTCATCTGATTTATCGTAACCGTACTGGGGGCGGAGTAAAAGAGCAGCAGTGAAGCACTATTCAGCAGAGCGCAAGGAAGCACTTTTGCGGCAG